>SIBB01000170.1 GCA_009695395.1 Pedosphaera sp.
GCCAGCCCGTGGAAGTTCCAGAAGCACGGCCAGTGCGGCATGGACGTCAGCGAACTGCTGCCGCACTTCGCGGGTATTGTTGACGACGTGTGCCTGCTGCGCGGGATGCACACGGGCGTGAACAACCACGGCCAGTCCATCTACGCGTTGCAGAACGGCCGCGTGCTCGGCGGACGCCCCACGCTCGGAAGCTGGCTGACTTACGCGCTCGGTTCGGAGACGAGCAACCTGCCGGCGTTCGTGGCGCTCACGGACCCGCGCGGCCTGCCCGTGTTGGGCGTGGCGAACTGGGAGAACGGCTGGCTGCCCTCGCTCTTCCAAGGCACCGCCGTCCGCTCGAAGGAGCCGCGCATCCCGAACCTCGACCCCCCGCCGCACCTGCGCGGTCCGGCGCAGAAGAACTACCTTTCGTTCCTCGACAAGCTGAACCGCGACCATCTCCGCGAGCATCCGGGCGAGACGGATTTGCAGGCGCGCATTGCGAGCTACGAGCTGGCCGCTAAGATGCAGACCGCCGCGAAGGACGCCATGGACATCACCGGCGAAAGCGCGGCGACGAAGCGGCTCTACGGCATTGATGTGCCGGCGACGGCGGAGTTCGGCACGCGCTGCCTCATCGCGCGGCGGCTCGTGGAGCGCGGCGTGCGCTTCGTGCAGCTCTACACGGGCAACCAGTCGTGGGACCACCACGGCAGCATCCGCACCGGCTTGCCCGCCGCCTGCAAATACGTGGACAAAGGCTCTGCTGGCCTCGTCACCGACCTCAAGGCGCGCGGTCTGCTCGACTCAACGGTCGTCCACTGGGGCGGCGAGATGGGGCGGCTGCCGACGATTCAAAACGACGTGGGACCGGCGAAGGTCGGGCGCGATCACAACACCTACGGCTTCTCGATGTGGGTCGCCGGCGGCGGCTTCAAACAGGGCTTCACCTACGGCGAGACCGACGAGTTCGGCCATCACGCGGTGAAGGACATCGTGAACCACTACGACTACCACGCCACGCTCCTGCACCTCTTCGGCCTCGACTACAAGCAAGTCGTCTTCAAGCGCAACGGGACGGAGATGTCCCTCGTGGACGGGCAGAACGCGCGGCTGGTCAGCGAGATTCTGCGGGGTTGAAAATCCATCGTTCCAGCGACCTTGAAACCCACTCGGTTTGTCTGTCACCTTCGCCGCGATGAAAGTCACCAAGCTCCTCCACACGCGTTACCGCGTGAACGACATCGAACGCACGGCGAAGTTTTACCGGGAGATTCTCGGCCTCGAGGAAGTGCGGCGGCACAAGTCACCGCGCGGCTCGGAGCTAGTTTTTCTCAAGGCTCCGCAGAGCGCGGAAACGGTGGAGATTTGTTATTTCCCGACCAGCGGACCGGTGCAGGTGCAGCCGGATCTCACGCATCTGGCGTTCGCGGTGGAGAGCTTGGAGGAGTTTGGAAAGCACCTCGCGGCGCACGGCCTGAAGTATTCCGACGGTCCGACGATGAAGGAAAACGGCGGCGGGTTCGCGTTCGTGGACGCGCCGGAGGGTTACGAGATCGAGTTGATACAAGTGGCGAAGACTCCAGCCAGTGCTGGCGCGTATTGAGTCAGCGCACGCCTTCCCGAGAGCTGTGCCGAGCGTGATTTAGAGCGTGTTCCCTGCCCCCGCCCTGCTACTATCCTGCAATACAAATGAGCCGACCTACTCGGATTTCCTTCGGATTCATGGCTGGACTGCTTGTGGTGGTGGCGGTCATGGGCTTGGCCACGCCGTTGCTGACGGTGCTGTTCTCCTTCTTTCTGCTTCACGTCTTCAGCTTCAAGGGCCGCAGCAAGTCGCTGGCGGTCGCGCTCTTTCTTGTCTCGGTCTCGGCGGTGTGCCTCGGCGTGACGATCTTCATGGCGCGCACTGTCGTGGCGGCCCCGGAGATTAGTGAAAGGCTGATCCCGAAGTTGATGGAATACGCGGCCCGATGGAAACTGGAATTGCCGTTCAAGGACCTGCAAGGATTGTTCTCGCTCGTAAGGATCGAGGCGTTGGAGCGATTCGGGTTAGTGGGTATTCTCGGCACGAACCTGGTGCGGCAGGTGGCCTTTGTCGTCATCGGCATGGTGGTGGCGATCAGCCTCTTCCACAACGCGACCATCGTCATTGACCGGGACAAGCACACGCTGAAGAATAATCTCTATTCCATCACCGCCGACGAGATTGGCAATCGGTTCGAGCTGTTCTACAAGAGCTTCCACACCGTGATGGGAGCGCAGATCATCATCTCGTCCATCAACACAGTCTTTACGGGCATCTTCCTCTTCGCTGTTGGTTTTGACCACTGGCAGCTGCTCGTCGTGGTGACGTTTCTCTGCGGCTTGCTGCCCATCCTCGGCAACATCTTGAGCAACACCATTATCGTCTGCGTGGGCCTCACGATGGAGCCCAAGTATGCGTTGGGTGCTCTCGCCTTCCTCGTCGTCATCCACAAGTTTGAGTATTTCCTGAACAGCAAGATCATCGGTAATCGGATCCAGAATCCCATGTGGATGACCTTGCTGGGGCTGATCCTTGGGGAACGGCTCATGGGTTTGCCGGGGATGATCCTCGCGCCGGTGATCCTTCACTACATCAAGATGGAAACCTCACGTCTGGCCGCCGAGGGCGGGGTGACGGCGCCGCCGCCCGCTGAAGCCAAGGCTGCGTGATCTGCTCCGGTTGGAACGCGTTCTCCGGGACGATTCCTAACTGGCCCCGTGTGTTCGCGTGTTGCTACTCCAGCAACCGTTCCATATAGGCCACGTCCAGCCAGCGGTCGAACTTGTAGCCCACTTGCTTGAATTGGCCCACGTGGACGAAGCCGAACCTCGCATGCAGACGGATGCTCGCCTCGTTCGTCGCGTCAATCGCTGCGATGATCGCGTGCAGTCCCTTCCTCCGGGCGGCTTCGATCAGCGGTGCGAGCAGCAGCTTGCCGAGGCCCTGCCCGCGCATATCCGCCGCGATGTAAACGGAGTTCTCTGAAGTGAAGCGGTAGCCGGGCCGGGCGTGATAGGGATTCAGCGCGCTCCAGCCCACGATGCGTCCGCCTTCGCCCTCCGCCACGAAGACCGCGTAGCCGTCGCGCGCGTGATCGTCGAACCACACCTCCCGCTGCTCCAGCGTGCGGGGCTCGTAATCGTAGGTCGCAGTCGTGGTCAGCACGGCGTCGTTGTAGATGGCGAGGATGCCCGGGCAGTCAGCGCGAGTGGCGGGACGGATGGTCATGCGAAGGTGCGATGGAAGACAGAATTACTTGGCTTCCTCGGGCGCGGCTTCAGGAGCGGTCTCCGGCTCAGGCTCTTCTTCCAGTTCGGGCTCCTTGACCTCGCTTGCTTGCAACGCGGCGCTGATGAGGCCGGCGAAGAGTCCGCTGCTCAGGAGCGTGTTACGGAAGAAAGTCCACGTCTCAGGCCAGCCAATTGTGCCCGTGGTCAGCGCCCGGAACCACTCGGCAAGCGACTTTGCGTAAGTCGGGTTTTCCAGCCATGCACCGGTGTTCGTGATGAGGTAGAAGAGAATCGCCCCGAGCAGGCTGCCGCCGATGTGCTTGAGCACCGACGCGCGGCGGGCGAACAGGCGGCCCATGAAATACAGCGCGCCGAACCCGAGATAATTCACCAAGTGGTAGTCCGCCAGCGGCGGCTGATCGTAGTAGAGCACGTTCAACCCGATGTCCGTCCCGATCAGCGTGCCGAACACCGCCCACCACGGCAGCCGGTTTGGAAACGCCCCGGCGCAAAACACCAGCCCATAACCGAGGCTAAAGTTCACGGGCATCACGCCCGGCCAGCGCGTCAGCACAAAGGCAGCCAGCAGCAGGGCGGGGATGAGAACGGTTCTTTTCACGGCGGCTGATGATACGGCGATGGATTCCGGTTCAAAGTGCAAAGTGCGGCGAGGCGGGCAAATCGCGCTGCTCGTGGCACCGGTAGCCGTTGAGCCTGCACTTATGCCGGTAAGGATCGAATCAGGATTTAGATTGCGATCGGGGGCACGGCGCGAATACGAGTTCTCATTAGCCACCACTGATTCACTCCTTCCCCGGCTCGCGCGCCCTTGCTACAAACTCCGCGTGCGGAACACCACTGATTTACTTTGGAAGACACTCGCGGCGCGCAAACGGCTCTTCCTGCTCGGGGGGCCATGCGTGATTGAGAGCGAGGCGCTGTGCTTCGAGGTCGCGCGGCACTTGCAGAAAGTCTGCGCGCGGCTGGGCATCACCTACGTCTTCAAGGCCAGCTACGACAAGGCCAACCGCACCTCCGGCAAGGCCTTTCGCGGCCCCGGCCTGGCCGACGGCCTCGCGTTGCTGGAGCGCATCCGCACGCAGCTCGGCGTGCCGGTCATCACGGACGTTCACACGGAGGAGCAGGCGCGCGCCGCTGGCAAGTTCGTGGACATCCTGCAAATCCCCGCCTTCCTCTGCCGGCAGACGGACTTGATCGAGGCGGCGGTGGCGACCGGGAAGATTGTGAACTTGAAGAAAGGCCAGTTCCTCTCGCCGCCCGAGATGGGCCGCGTGGTGGAGAAGGCGAAATTGGCCGGCGGCACCAAGCTGCTCGTGACTGAGCGCGGCACGACCTTCGGCTACAACAACCTCGTCTCGGACATGCGGGCGATTCCCGTCCTCAAGCAGACGGGCTGCCCGGTGGTCTTCGACGCCACGCACTCGGTGCAGCAGCCCGGCGCGGGCGGCGACCGCACGATTGGCCAGCGGGAGTTCGCGCCGTTGCTCGCTCGCTGCGCCCTCACCGCCGGCGTGGACGGCCTCTTCATCGAGACGCACCCGGACCCGGACCAGGCGATGAGCGACGGGCCGAACATGATTCCGCTGGCAGAGATGGCGGGGTTGTTGAAGGGGTTTCTGAAGGTGCGCGCTGCGGTTCGTTGATGAACGTCCCCAAGTTCGCCCCCCAGCCATGCCCAAGCTTACTCCTCCTCAGCTCCGCGTCCGCCTCAAGCGCATCAAGCTTCTCCTCTGCGACGTGGACGGCGTGCTCACGGACGGGGCCATCTACATCACGGGCGATGGCGAGTTCAAACGCTTCCATGTCCACGACGGCCTCGGGCAGCGGCTCGCGTCGCAGGCGGGGCTGAAAGTCGGCTGGGTTTCCGCGCGGCCCTCGGCCATCACCACGCGCCGCGGCGAGGAGCTGAAGACGGACTTCATCGTGCAGACGCGCGACGGGAAGGTGCCCGCTGTCGAACGCATCCTCGCGGAGACCGGGCTGGGTTGGGCCGCCGCGTGTTTCGTCGGCGATGACATCGTGGACCTCGGCGTGCTGCGGCGCGTCGGGCTGGCCATCTCTCCGGCAGACGGACGCCCGGAGGCGAAGGCGCTCGCGCACTTCGTCACGAAGGCCACGGGCGGCAACGGCTGTGTGCGCGAGGTCGTGGAAATGATTTTGAAAGCTCAGGGCAAATGGGCAACGGTCGTGGCAGAACACGCGAAATGACTGTCGGCCCGACAAAACTTATAGCGCTGGGTGTTGGCTTGCTCGCCATCGCAGGTATCGTGGCGTTTGTGCTGTCGAAGCGCCACGGTCCGACCTCCGTCGCTAGGGCGCTCGCGGTGGCCGCCTTGCAAAACAAGGTGGCCAGCGTGACCGGCATCAGCGGCCTCGCACGAGGCATCCGCATTCCGGTCTACGAAAATAACGCCCGGCAGCCCACCTCCGTCATGTTTGGTCGAACGGCCGAGCCAGTCGCGGGTGGTAAATATCTCGTGAGCGACCTGCACGTGGAGAACTATTCTCATGGTCTCTCCGGCACAGTGACGAACTACATCATTGAGGCACCGAAGTGCCTGATTGACCCCGCCAGCAAGGTAGCCAGCTCCGACGGGCGCATGGTCATCTCCCGGCCGGACGGCAGTTTCCTGACGACGGGCATCGGGTTCGAGTTTCGCCAGGCAAACTCTTTCCTCACGATCTCGAACGAAATCTCCACGCACATCTCAAGCGCAGGGTCCTCCCTGTCAAAGCCTCTGAACCCATGAACGCCCGCTCCTTCCTTCCCATTGCGCTGCTCGCCGGGATCGCCGTCGCTGGCGCGCAGAACAACTTGTTCAACACTTCCACCACCGCGCCCGTTGTAGCCAAGGCCGGAGCTGGGGCGCAAGGCATCGAGGTGGTCGCGAGCGGCGGCGGCACGTTCTCGCTCACCAACGGCACGGCGACTTATCAGAAAAACGTGCGAGTGAACGACCCGCAGTTCTTCCTCCGCTGCGAATCGCTCCGACTGCTCCTCGACCTGAAGAGCGTGGGCGCCACGAACGCGGCTCCGGTCATTCCTGGGCCGACGAACGCACCTCCGCTCACCGCGATGGGCGGGCGCATCCGCGAGGCGGAGGCGATCGGCGAGGTGGTCTTCTCGAACAAGGTGGACTCCACGCAGGCGTTCGCCGAGCGCCTGGTTTATCAGGTCACGAACGACGCCTTCGAGCTGACCGGCAACGTGCGAGTCATCCGGGGTGAGTTCACCAGCCGCGCGCCGAAGTTTCTGTATTACCGCGCGAAGGGAGAGTTCGTCGGGGTTGGCGAGATCACCATGACCTTCACGCCGGCGAACACGAACTCACCAGCGAACACGAATGCCCCCGGCAAGAAGCCTTGAGCAATGGAAGCTACCTCCCCCAACCCCGAGCCGTTGCTCACCGCGAAGCAACTGGCCAAAGCCTACCGCCATCGGCGCGTGGTGGATGGCGTTTCCATTCACGTCAACGCGGGGGAAATTGTCGGACTGCTCGGGCCGAACGGTGCGGGCAAGACCACGACCTTCAACATGGTCGTCGGTGTCGTGCGGCCGGACGAGGGCGCAGTTCAGTTTAACGGGCACGACATCACTCACAGCCCGATGCACGAGCGGGCGCGTCTGGGCATCGGCTATCTCACGCAGGAGCCGAGCGTCTTCCGCAAGCTCAGCGTCGAGGACAACATCCTCGCCATCCTCGAAACCTGCGTGATGGACGCCGACGAGCGGCAGGTGCGGCTGAAGTATCTGCTGGAGGAACTCGACTTGACCGCGCTCGCCAAGAGCATGGCCTACCAGTTGAGCGGCGGTGAAAAGCGGCGGCTGGAAATCACCCGCGCACTCGTCACCACGCCGAAGCTCTTGCTACTGGACGAACCGCTCGCGGGCATTGACCCCATCGCGCAATACGAGGTCAGCAAGATTGTCCGCCGGCTCAAGGACCGTGGGCTGGGCATCCTCATCACTGACCACAGTGCCCGCGAGATGCTCAAGCTCGTGGACCGCGCCTACCTCATCCACCGCGGCCAAG
>SIBB01000171.1 GCA_009695395.1 Pedosphaera sp.
ACGGACGGGGTGGATTTGTATGTGGCCGTGGAAGGCCCCGGGGACGGCAATTTCCAGGACCGGCAGGCCGCCATCTTCCGCTACCGCGCGAAGAATTTCTACCAGCCCGAGGAGACGCTCAACACGTTCCTGGGCGAGCGGACGTGGGGCACGAGCACCTTCTACACAAACAACGCCGGGGCGCCGACCAACTTCACCGTGACCAACTCGACGTGGCGGTTGCAGATCGCCGACACGCGCGCCGGCGGCACGAGCACGGTGGCGCAAGTGCTGTCGTGGAGCCTTAACTTCTCCTACGCTGCGAGCAACACGACCGCGTTCGGGCTGCCGGCCAGCGTGAACAACCCCATCATCCTGCTCTCGACTGCGCCGCAGTATTATCAGGTCCGCGTGCCCTCCGCAGCCGGTGCGGCGACGAACCTGATCACGGCCTCCGGCCAAGTCCGCGTCACCTTCAACCCCGCTGGCATCCCCACACCTGGCGCGCCCGGCAACGTCGAGATGTTCGCCGGAGCTGCCACCGGCTCGTTCATCGCAAGCACAAATTCGAGCGCCCGCGCCCGGCTGCGGCCCGGTAGCGAGTATTACATCGCCATCCAGGCCATGAGCCCCGGGGCGCCCGTGGACGTGACGGTGCGGGTGGACTTCGACCGCACCGAGCTGCTGGCCCCCATCGTCCCGCTGACCAGCGGCACGCCGGTCAACGGCCTCGCGCTCGCGAATCCGAACCTTGGCACCTTCTCGTTCGAGGTGCCTGCCAACGCCTCCGGCGCGATGTTCGAGATCGTGACAGCCAATGGAGACGTGAACCTCTACCTGCGCCGGTCCAACGGCCCCGGCACGCTGCCGACATTGCAGAGCTTCGACTACCGGAGCGCAAACCCCGGCTCGGGCATTGAGAAGATTTTCCTCGTCACCAACGCCGCCAGCGTCGCCGCGCTCACGCCCGGCACGTGGTATCTCGGCGTGCAGAACTCGGACAACGCGCCGGTGAGCTACACCCTTCGCGCCACCGCCACGACCGCCACGCCTTACACGGTGGTGACTGCGGCGAACGGCCAGGCGCAGAGCAGCGTCACCAGCCCCGGCAACGCGCCGAACACGCTCTTCAAGATCAGCGTGCCTGGGAACCAGAAGGCGCTGCTCTTCGAGTTGCGCAGCTTGACTGGCGCGGGCGACCTCATCGTGCGCAAGGACGGCTTCCCGCTGGCCACCGCCAACGACGGCGCGAACTTCCGTGCGGGGACCCTGTTCGAGACCGTCACGGTGCGCACCAATGCCGGGCGGCCGAGCCTCGTGGGCGATTGGTATTTCGGCGTGCTGAACCCCGGCGCCGTGAACATCGCCTACACGGTCATGGCGCGCCAGCCCACCAACGGAGTCCTCCTGAGCACCACGCCGATCCAGATCTCCTCCGCGCCCGGCAGCAGCCGGGTCACGAGCGGGACCAACTTCGGATTCAACCTCGATGTAGTGCCGGGTGAGACCTATCAGGTGCAATACGCCACCAACCTCGCCTCCACGACATGGCGGGTGCTGACGAACATCGTCGCGTCGCCCGAGGGCATCATCAACTTCCTCCACTCCGGCGCCCTCACAAACCGGAACCTCTACTACCGCATTCAAGTGGTGCCGTGAGCGGTTCGTAGCCGCCTAGGTGCGGAGGCGGATGGGGAAATAATCAGTGTTCAGCAATCAGTCGCCCGAGGAATGTCCCTTCACTGAACACTGACTGCTGAACGCTTGCCCTGCTTTTTCCCAAAGCAATTGCCCGGGCCAGCTTCAGCCGATAAAGTCCGCGCATGCAAATTCCGTCCGCATTCAAAGCGCCGTCCCGCCTGTTGATGGGCCCCGGCCCCAGCAACGCCGCCGCCGAGGTTCTTGCGGCCATGAGCCAGCCCGTCGTCGGTCACCTTGACCCCGTGTTCGTCAAGATGATGGAGGAGCTCAAGACCATGCTTCGTGCCGTCTTCCTCACGCGCAACGAGATGACCTTCCCCGTCAGCGGCACCGGCAGCTCGGGCATGGAGTTTTGCTTCGTGAACCTCGTGGAGCCGGGCGACGAGGTCATCATCGGTGTCAACGGCGTGTTTGGGACGCGCATGGTGGATGTCGCCGAGCGCTGCGGCGCGCGCGTGACGAAGGTTGAGTCCAGCTGGGGCAACATCATCACGGCGCAGCAGATCGCCGAGGCGCTGCGCACAGTGACTAAGCCCAAGCTCGTCGCCATCGTCCACGCGGAGACCTCCACGGGCGCGCTGACGCCGGTGGAGGAGATTTCCAAACTTGCGCACGACGCGGGTGCGCTGCTCCTACTGGACGCCGTCACGTCGCTGGGCGGTTGCCCCGTGCGGATTGACGAGTGGAACGTGGACGCGGTCTATAGCGGCACGCAGAAGTGCCTGAGCTGCCCGCCCGGCCTCTCGCCCGTGTCGCTGAATACGCGCGCGATGGAAGTCGCCCGCACCCGTCGCCTCAAGGTGCAGAGCTGGTATCTCGACGTGAACCTGCTCGCGTCCTACTGGGGTGAAGCGCGCGTCTATCACCACACCGCGCCCATCTCCATGAACTACGCGCTGCACGCCGCGTTGCGCCTCGTGCTGGAGGAGGGACTGGAGAATCGCTGGCGTCGTCATGAGCAAAACCACCTTGCGCTCAAGTCCGCGCTTGGAGCCATCGGCCTTGAGCTCGCCTCGCAGGAAGGCCACCAGCTCTGGCAGCTCAACGCCATCCGCGTGCCGCCCGGCGTGGACGAAGCTGATGTGCGCAAGCGGTTGCTCAACGACTTCAATATCGAGGTCGGCGCAGGCCTCGGCCCGCTCAAGGGTAAGATCTGGCGTGTCGGCCTCATGGGCGAGACTTCCTCGCGTGAAAACGTCCGCCTGTTCCTCTCTGCGTTCTGTCACGTCCTCAACGAGTGCGGTCGCAAGACCGACGTGAAGGCGGCGCTGGCGGCGGTGGAGTGAGCAGAGATCGACGCGTTCACCTCAAGCCGCGAGCTTCACCGCCCGCTTCAGCCTCGCGCTGCGCACTGCCGCGTCCACGATTTCCTGGCCGATGCGGCTGATGCGCAGGCTCACTGGGCCTTCCAGGGCCTTGCCCGCGTCGAGGCAGTGAAGAAGATACTGCACGGGATTCTGATGCGGAGCCTTCGTCGCGGGCGCGGCGATCTGGTGGGGCAGGGGACGCTTGCGCGTCTGCACTGTCACGAAGTCATCGTAGTCATAGTTGCTGATGGTGCCCTCCGTGCCTGCGATGACGAAGCCACATTTGGGCTGCGGCTGAATCGTCCATGGGTCTGTGAATGTCCCCCAGCGCGTCTCGAACTTCGACAATCCGTGCGCGTAGCGCGCCACGACGATGCTGTGCTCGTCCACTTCCAGGCCGGCCGGCTCGTCCACCGTGGCCGTGACTTCCAGCGGGCGTTTGCCGCCCTGATACCACGTGCAAAGCGTCGTGCCGTAGCCCAGATAATCCAGCAACGACCCACCGCCGCGCGCCTGCTGGTAAAACCACGACTGCGGCTTCTCCTTTGCGACCTGCTCCGGAGTCTTCACGTCCTTGTCCGCGCCGTGCCAGAGCGGGCCGCGGTTGCCACCGAAGTGCCAGACGTTCGTCACTTCGCCAATGGCGCCCGCGTTTACGAGTTCGAACGCCTTGAGATGCGAGCGCACCCATTGGAGCGGCCAGTTGATCATCAGCGTGCGGCCCTTTGGCATTGCGGCGATCATTGCATCGGCCTCCTTGAGCGAGGCGGCGAAGGGCTTCTCCACCATGATATGCGGCCCGTAAGGCGCGACCTTCTTCACCCACTCGCCGTGCTTCGAAGCCGCCGGGCAAAGGATGACCACGTCCGGCTTCGTCTGCTCCAGGCACGCGCGGTAGTCTGTGAACGCGCGATCGCGGGGGACGAGACCCTTGCGCACGACCTCCTCCATCCGCGCCGGCTGCTCGTCGCTGACGCCGACGACCTCGGCCTGCGGGTGCTCGTGGGCGTAACGGAGCAAGTCGCCCATGTGGAAGTGGTCGAAGTTGATGCCGGCAATTTTCCAAGTGCGCTGTTTCATGGTGTCGTCGAGGCGATGCTGCCGTGAACGCCCTTGCTCGCGAAGCGAAAATTTCCTGCCGACCTTGGCCACCAAAGCCAAACGGCCAACCGCTTGCGCAGTTGGCCGATTGACGGTGCGGCAGTTTGCCGACGCGAATCAATACTCGCGGTTCTTCTTCTTGCCCGGCTCGGGGACCGGGTAGAGGCCGTCCTTGTCCGCCTGGACGGGCGCAGGTGAATCGAACGTGAGCTTGTCCGCGTCGGGCGCGTATTCGTGGGTGTGGTTGAGCAGTTCGTCTAGGGTGACTTCCTGTCCGGTGTGCGCGGCGTAGCGGCCCAGCGAGGTCGCGAGGCTGGCCATGACGCCGCGGTCCACTTCGTTGTGCGGCTTGTCGTTGCGGATCGCGTCGGTGAGCACCTGCCACTCGGTGAAATACGGATCGTCCGCCATCTTGGCGTCGGAGATCCACAATTGATTTTCCTTCGACCTGACCTGTCCCTTGAACGTGCTCGAGGGTCCGTTGCAGTCGCCGGAACTGGCCGCGACCGCCATGCCCTTCGTGCCGTGGACGAAGCTGTGATACATGGGCACCGCGCCGAGCATGGTGCGACCGTTCATGTAAAGCTTCGCGCCGTCCTCGAAGGTGTATTCCACCCCGTAGGAGTCGAAGTTCTGGTCCACATAGGGCTTGCCGTCCGGGCTGGTGCGGTAGGTGCGGCCGCCGACGCCCTGAGCCTTGACGGGCCAGAGCTCTTTTCCGGGAGGGCTCTTCATCCAGCAGAGATGGTCAATGTGATGGACGTTGAAGTCGCTGTAGCCGCCGCCGGACGCCCAGATGAAGCTGTGGAATCGGGATATCTGCCACATCAGCTCGCTCGGCTTGCCGGGGCCGGCACCGGGGTATTTCTCCGAGAAGGCCGAGCCGAGCAACCCCTGCATCCGGTAGCCGCGCATCAGCATCACGTCGCCGATCTCGTTTTCCTGATGGATGCGCTGGTGCAGTTGCTGGAGGGATTTCTTGTGGCGGGACATGAGGCCGACGCCGACCTTGAGGTTCTTTGCCTTCGCGAGCTTGTTCAGCTCCAGCATCCGGCGCGAGGTCGGGCCGTCCGAGGTCAAAGGCTTCTCCATGAAGACGTTGATGCCCTTCTCGATGGCGTATTTGAAATGCACCCAGCGGAAGGCCAGCGGCGTGGTGAAGATGGCGACGTCGCCCTTCTTCAACGCATCAATGGCACCCTTGTAGGCATCGAAGCCGATGAACTTGCGATTCTCGGGCACATCCACCTGGTCCTTGAACTTGCTCTTGAGCGAATTGAAGGCGCCGTCGAGCTTGTTCTGGAAGACATCCGCCATCGCGACGAGCTTGGGCGGGCCGCTCTGCGACATGGCGTTGGCCGCCGCGCCGCCGCCGCGTCCACCGCAGCCGACGAGGGCAACGGAAATCTGGTCACTGCCCGCTGCGTGAACGTGCGGCAGGACTACGCCGGAGAGCGCCGTGGCGCCGACGACGAGGCCGGAGGTCTTGATGAAATCACGACGGGAAGCAGGAGTGGCAACAGGAGAATCATTCATGCCTTCTATCGTTTGCCGGGCAATGCGGGAGTGTCAACACTGGAGAGGTTCGAGCGCGAACAACGGCAGCCAGCAGTTGTTACTTCGGGACAACTGGTGTCGGAGCACTCCACTTCAAACTCACGAGGTAGCCATGCAACGCGCTCCCGGCGTCGTGCGCATCCTGCACCACGAGGAAGTAACGGCCGTCGGCGGGGAGTGTGAATGCGAGGCGCGGGTCGCGGTCGCCGGGCGAATCGTCGGCGGAGGCGAGCAAAGTGTTGCTGGCGTTCCAGAGCGTGAGTGTGGCGTCGAGCGGTGAGCCGAGGCGGGCAGCGAGGATTTCAGCGGTCACGCGCTGGCCGGCTTTTCCCTCGAACGCGAACACGTCCACGTCCTGTGGAGCTTTGATGCTGCCGCGCACAGTGGTCGGCAGCCTGACGGACTGCGGCTTGGCGAAAGAGCCGTTGTCCTCGCTCTCCTCGATGAACGCGCCGGGACGCAGCACGGCTAGGCGCGCGGGCGCGGACTGGCCGTCGGGCGTCTCGACGGTGAAGGCGGCTTCGTCACCCTTGAAGTCAGCGGGCACGAAGACCTCAGCCTTCACCTGCGTGTCGCCGAGGCGCTCCTTCTTCTGATTCTGCGGCACGTCGGCCTTGCCCTTCGAGGCGAGGGTCGCGCGCACCGTGGTGTCGGTGAAGTGCAGCGCCTTGGCCGTGTCGAGGTTCAGCCCGCGGAGTTCCACTGTGTTCGTCTTGCCGGCGATGATGCCGAGCGGGACGGTGAGGATGACCTTGGGCGATTTGTCTTCGGCCTTCTTGTCTTGAGCGCAGACGATTTGCAAAGCCGCGAGCAAGCATATAGCCGCCGACGTGAGGAGGCGGACGCGTTGGAAAAGTCTCATCGAAAGAATCCGCCTCTGACCTCGGCGGCTACGCCTATCCAAACAACTCGGTGACCAACCGCCCCTCATCGAGGATGCCCACAGGCCGGCCATCCGGCGTGTGGATTTCGCCGCGCGGGTCGAGGCCGAGGCTGTCGTAGATGGTCCACGCCACGTCGGCGGGCTTCACCGGCGTGTCGGTCACGAAGGCCCCGGTGCGGTCGGTCGCGCCCACAACCTTGCCGCGCGCCACGCCCGCGCCCGCGAAGAGCAGGCTCGCCGCCGGACCCCAATGGTCGCGCCCGGTGTCCTTGTTAATCTTCGGCGAGCGCCCGAACTCCCCCATGCACACGACCAGCGTGTCTTTGAGCAAGCCGTGCGCGTCCATGTCGTGGATGAAAGTCGCGAAGCCCCGGTCGAACTCCGGCAGCTTCTTGTCGAGGCTTTGAAAAATCTTCGCGTGATGGTCCCAGCCGCCGTAGTTGACCGTCACGAAGCGCACGCCGTGCTGCACGAGCCGGCGCGCGAGCAGCGCGCTTTGGCCGAACGTGTTTCGGCCGTAGTCGTCGCGCAGCTTGTCCGTCTCCTGTTCGAGGGCGAAGGCGTTCTGCGCCTCGCGCGAGAGCACCATCTCGGCGGCGCGCTGCTGAAACTCGCCGTAGGTCGCGAGTTGGTCGTTTCCCTCGATACGCTTCGCCAAGTTGTCCACGGCTCCGAGCAAAGACTTGCGTCGCTCGGCGTTCTCACGCTTCACGTCGGCGGGGAGCGAGAGGTCACGGACCTTG
>SIBB01000172.1 GCA_009695395.1 Pedosphaera sp.
AGGAAGCCGGTGAGGAAATCGCCGCTGGTCGTCTTCGGCTCGACCTCGATGCTGTCGCCCGCGCGGTCCGTCAGCACCTCGATGAAGGTGACGAAGAAGTTCAGCACGCCCTCGCGGAGCTGCTGCACGTAGGCGTGCTGATCGGTCGAGCCTTTGTTGCCATACACGGCGAGGCCTTGGTTCACCACCTTGCCGTCGAGGTCCAGCTCCTTGCCGAGCGATTCCATCAGGAGCTGCTGGAGATATTTTGAAAAGAGTTCGAGCCGGTCTTTGTAAGGCAGCACGACCATGTCCTTCGTGCCGCGCCCGTTGCCGGAGTGGAACCACATCAAGGCGAGCTGCGCCGCAGGGTTCCTCGCCACGTCCGGGATTCGCGTCAAGTCATCGCAAGCCTTCGCGCCCGCGAGCATCTCGCGGATGGCCAGGCCCTGTAACGCGGCGGGGAGTAAGCCCACCACCGACAACTCACTCGTGCGCCCCCCGATCCAGTCCCACATCGGGAAGCGCCGCAGCCAGCCGTGCTGGATGGCGTATTTATCCAGCTCGCTGCCCACGCCGGTGACGGCGGCGGCGTGACCCTCGAAGTGCAGCCCGGCGCGCTCGTAAGCCGCCTTCGCCTCCAGCAACCCATTACGCGTCTCCTTCGTGCCGCCGGATTTTGAAATCACCACCACGAGCGTGCGGTCCAAATCCCCGCCGATGGCCGCGAGCACCTTGTCCATCCCGTCCGGGTCCGTGTTGTCGAAGAAGTGAACGGTGAGCTTGTCATCGGCCGGCTGGCCGAGCGCGTGCGCGACGAACTGCGGCCCGAGTGCCGAGCCGCCGATGCCCACGACGAGCAGGCGCTTGAAGGGCCCGCCCGTGCCACGCACCGCCGAGCCGTCGTGGACTTCCGCCGCGAACTTCTCCACCGCCGCGAGCGTGTCCTCGATCTCCCTCGCGAGTTCTGGCGCCGGCGCGAGCGCGGCGTTGCGCAGCCAGTAGTGGCCAACCATCCGCTTCTCGTCGGGGTTCGCGATGGCCCCGCGCTCCAGTTCGGCCATTGCGGCGAAGGCCTGCGCCATGCGCGGCTGCATCGTCGCGAGGAAGTCATCTCCGAAGTTCATCCGGCTCAAGTCCAGCGCGAGGCCGAGGGTGGGGAACTCCGTGTAATGCTTCTGAAACCGCTGCCAAAGCTGATCGGGGGAGGCGCTCATAGTGCCGACAGTTTAATCCGGCACCCGCGCCGTTTGCAGCAAGAAACCGGCTGGCCAACGCCGGCAACCTCGTATTGGTCTCGCGCGACATCACCGAGCGCGACCGCGCCGAGAAGGAAAACTTCCGCCTCGCCATCCAGCTCCAGCGCACGGGCGACTCTGGCAACCTCGGACTGATGGCCGCCACCATCGCCAACGAGCTTGGCCCTCTGCTCGATGCCGTGCGCGACAAGGTGCGTTTCGCCGCTGACGCCGGGCGGCAATTGCAGCCGCTACTCCGCGCCTCGAAGGAGATGCTCGCCGCGGCGACCTCCAACAAGCTCACTCCTGAACTGCTCGCCCGGGCCACCGCCGCCGACCGCGCGACCGATGTGGACTACCTCACCGCCGAAGTGCCGAATGCACTCGCCGAGTGCCACGCGAACATCGAGCGCATCGTCGAAATCCTCGCCGGCATCCAAGTGGACGTGCCGGCCTGACAGGAGCGCGGACGCCCACGTCCGCAGTCATTATCCCCTGCTGCCGCGCGGTTACCGTTTCTCCGTCCGGCCACGAAACAGCAGAATCCGCCCGTTCACGCCCACGCCCCACGGTTGCACGCCGAGCGGGATAGCACCGATGTGTGGCGCGTCCTTGTAGGTTGCATGCACCGACTCGGGCCATTCCGTCGGCAGGCGTTGGCCTCCGCTCAAGGCCGGGCTGCCGGGCTGGAGCCGCAGGTCCACCGGCTGGGAATCATCAGCGGGCAGGTTGACGAACTTCGGGTCGGTCACGCGGTCATGCGTCGTCAGGCCCGGCTCGTAGAACTTCTTGCTAGCGGCGAAGAGCGCCGAGGCCCGGAATTTCGCGAAGGGATCGGCGGTGAGCGCGGGGCCGTCCTGCAGGCCCCAGAGCAGGTTGCCGCCGCCGCGGACGTTGCCCGGTCTCTTGATGCCCGCGAAGCCGGTGCCGGGGACTTTCTCGATCTGCACAAAGAGGTTGTTGAACACGTCGCGCTCGG
The DNA here is from genome assembly GCA_009695395.1 of Pedosphaera sp. GTDB lineage: Bacteria > Verrucomicrobiota > Verrucomicrobiia > Limisphaerales > SXTU01 > SXTU01. Next base: position 2,197 of record SIBB01000172.1, read on the forward strand.
TGTTTCGCAGGCCCGTCGCGCCGAGACCGAAGAGGAAATAGACGCGATGGTGATGGGGGCGTTCGTCCTGCCGGAACGCGTGAGCGAGACCTTCTCGTAATACATGCCGCCGCGCAGATACAGCGTGTCGCCGGGCTGCAACTGCCGCGTCGCGTGCGCGAGTGACTTCCATGGCGCGGCCTGCGAGCCGGCTCCCGTATCATTGCCGCGCGCGGCGTCCACGAAGAGCTTCAGCCCGAGGGCGAGCGGTGCCTTCACCGGCGGCGGCAATGGCCGCATCAGCGGGTGGGCGCGGTAGGTTTGTGCGAAGGACAGCTTGCCGCTGGCACCAAGACAAAGCACTGCGAGTAGCGAGAGCAACGGCGGGGAGTTGATGCTCACTTGCTACCAGCTTCCGTGAGCCATTCCAAGTTGAAGCGCGCGAGGCGGAGGGTTTCGTAGGCGCGCTTCTCGCCGCCTTCATAGAGACAGAGGAGTGTGCCGTCAGGCAGGCGCGCGAGGCTGGAGTAGGCGGACGGGCCTTCGTGCAGGCGCTTGGCGATGGGCCACGTCTTGCCGTCGTCGGGGCTGCTCCGGACGGTCAGGTGGACGCGCGCGCCGCTGGGCTTGCCGTCCTTGGGTTCGGGCGGGAAAGGATTACTGAAGAGCAGTCGCTTCTCGTCGTAGCGCAGCGAGCTGGCCTGGCATTTAGGACAAGGAAGTTGCTTCTCGTGCATGATGGGGGTCCACGTCGCACCGCCGTCCGTGCTGGTGGCGGTGCCGCGCAGGCCCTGCCACTCGCCTTGCATCCGTGTGTTGACGAGCAGCGAGCCGTCCGCGCGCTCGATGACTTGGCACTCGTTGCCGCCGGTCTGGATGGGCGCGCTGATTTTCCAGGTCGCGCCGCCGTCGTCACTGAACATCATGTGCGAGTTCCATTCGAGCTGCTTACCGGCGAGCGTGCGCTTGTGGTCGCTGGGGATGACAAGCCGGCCTTTGTGCGGCCCGCGCGTGAGCTGGATGCCGATGCCCGGCCCGGTGGCGACCCAGTCCCAGTCCGGCTTCACCGTGGTGGCGCTGATGTTGCGCGGCGTTGACCAAGTCTTGCCGTCGTCCGTGCTGGACGTGATGAACACGGCTTTGTTGTCGCGGTTGAACGGCAACCAAATGGTGCCGGTCTTCGCGTCCACGACGGGGCAAGGGTTGCCGATGGTGATTTTGGCATCGCCGCCTTCCTCGTGGACGATGGCATGCGGCGACCAAGTGCGCCCGCCGTCGGTGCTGCGCTTCGCGATAAGGTCCACGTCGCCGTGGTCGCCTGAGCCGGTCTTGCGGCCCTCGCAGAAGGCGAGCACGGAACCCTTCGCGGTCACGAGCAGCGCGGGGATGCGGTAGGTGTGATAGCCCTCCTGACCGGCGGTCCAAAGGGCGGATTGCTCAAGCGAGGCAGGCGCGGCGAGAAGACTGGTGGCCAACAGCAGCAGGGAAATCAGCAGGATTGCGGCGGATGCTGTCGGCGGCTGGTGGACGCGTTGGGCGGCCCCGGCAAGTCGCCGGCGCGGGACGAAGGCTGGCCGCACGTTGACGTTCATTTCTTCCCCTTGCCCACGCCGGACAGCGAGTCCTTGCCGTCGGTGAGCCATTCGAGGTTGAAGCGGGCGACGGTCAGCGAGCCGGTGCGGTAGATGTCCTTCCCGTCTGTGCTGCCTCGCTCATAGAAGAGAAGGATCGTCCCGTCGTTCGCCACGGCGAGGTCGCTGTAGCCGCTGAAGCCCGGTTCGATGGTCTTGCTCACCGGCCACGTCGCGGACTCGTCGTAGCTGAGTTTCACGGAGACGTTTTTGCGGTCGCGGTTCTTGCCGGGAGCGGCCTTGCCGTCGGCGCGGTCGAGCGTGTGCGGGTTTGAGAAGAGGACGCGGTTCTTGTCCGAGGCGGGCACTTCGCTGAGGCGAACCATGCTGGCCATGCAGATGGGTTCGAGCAGTTGCTCGTGGAACTGCGGGCGGCTCCAGCCTGTCGCGCCGTCCCGGCTCGTGGTGAGCAGGCGGCGGTTCGCCTTCGACTCGCTCCTCATGTTCAGCAGCACGCGACCGTCGGCGAGTTGCACGGCGCAGGTTTCATTCGGGATGCTCCACTCGCCTTCGTTCGGGCCGGCAATCTCGCCGCGCGTCCAGGTGCGCCCGAGGTCATCGCTGTAGATGACCGAGGTGACGGAGGGCCGGTGGGCATGCCCGCCGGTGCCGGTGGAAATCCACACGGGCACGACGAGCCGTCCGGTCTTGAGCTGGATGCCGTGGCCGGGGCCAGTGGCGAGGACTTTCCAGTCGTATTCGGGCCGGAATTTTTCGAACGCTGCCGTGATCTCGATTGGCTTGCTGAATGTGAGGCCGTCGTCATCGGTGCGCAGGTAGAAGCAACGGGCGTATTCGAGGCAGAAGAGGAAGTGGACCGCACCGTTCGCGTCGGGGATGGCGACGGGGTTGTTGTAGGTGACTTCACCGGTGGTCGCCAGTTTCTGGGCGAGGGCGACGGGGTTCTTCGCCTTCGGTCCCGGCACGTGGGCGATGTTCGTGCGCGCGCCCCACGTCTTGCCGCCGTCCGTCGAGCGGCGCAGGAGGATATCAATCGTGCCCCAGTCGCCCTTGTCGCTCTTCCGGGCCTCGCAATAGGCCAGCACTGTGCCGCGCCGCGTGGTGACGAGACCAGGGATGCGGTAGAGCGTGTAGCCCTCCTTGCCCGCCTCGAAGACATCCACCTTTTCAAGGAACGGTTCGGCGGCGTGGGTTCCGCTGGCGAGCGCGAGCAGGAGGGCGGCGGCGACGAGGATGAGAAGTGGCTTCATGGTGAGTTTGGCGAATCGGTTTCAGACGACGAACGCGGTCTGCGGGTTCAATTGAGAAAGACAACAGCTTCGTTGCTGTTATCTGCGGACTTAGCTACAAACTATTTCTATCAACGCCATGAAGGACGTCATTCACCACCTGCTCGTTTCGCTTTTCATCATCGTCCCGCTGTCGGCGGCTGAGTTGGCCGGCCACCGCACCGTGGCCACGGCGATCACAACGACGATCTCCAAAACCAACGCCACCGCTGGTCAGTCCGGCTTTCTTGGCATCCACGTCTCGCCGGACCCGAAGGGCAAGCTCATCGTTGGCGACGTGGCGGAGAGTTCACCAGCCGCGAAGGCCGGAGTCCTCGTCGGCGATGTCTTAATGAAGCTCGATCAGCAAGCCATCTCCTCTGCCGACGCGCTGCGCGACGCGCTCCAACGCAAGACTCCGGGCGACTTCGCAAAACTCACCGTCCAGCGCGGGCGCAAGTCACTCGACCTCCTCGCGACGCTTGCCGCCACCAGCCGCCCGCGGAAGGTCGGCGCGCAGCGCGCGGTCATCGGCATCCGCACGGGTGAAGTCACGGACGAGGGTGCGCCGGTGTCCTCCGTCACGAGCGGAATGCCCGCGGACAAGGCGGGGCTGAAGTCCGGCGATGTAATTGTGAAAGTCGCGGGGGCCACCGTCGCCGCCGGCCAGTCGGTGAGCGATCTGCTGGCGGACAGGTCACCCGGCGAGGCTGTCACTGTCGTGTTCCGCCGTAATGGGGAGCAGCAGGAATTGCAAATCACGCTCGCCGCCGAAACGACTTCCACCACCGGCGAGGAGCCGCGCGTGATGTGGAAAAAGCCGGGGTATAAACTGGCCATCATCGGCGTGGAGTTCCCCGACACGCGGCACAACCCAGCCGTGAGCATGGGCGAGTGGGAGAGCGCCATGTTTAGCAAAGGCACCTACACCAAGACTAACGCCACGGGACAGACGGTGTATGGCAGCATGCGCGATTACTACGACGAACAATCCTGCGGCAAGTTCCACCTCGCCGGACGGGCCTTCGACTGGCTCGAGCTGGGCAAGAAGCGCGGTGACTACTCACAGGCCGCGAGCACGACGGCGAAAACAGCCTTCCTCACCGAGGCGCTCGATGCGCTGCTCAAGCGCGACGGCGCAGATGCGCTGAAGGACTTCGATGGTATCGCGTTCATCTACGCGGGCGACCGCTACCCGAACGTGAATCGAGGCAGCCTCTACTGGCCGCATCGCGGCAGCGTCACGCACAAGGGGAAACGCTGGCCCTACTTCATCTGCGCCGAGGGCGGGCGCCGCATGGGAAACATCAGCGTCTATTGCCACGAGTTCGGCCACATGCTCGGCATCCCCGACCTCTACGCGCGCCCGGAGAATCCCGGCTCCGAGGGCTTGGGCAACTGGTGCGCGATGTCGAACCAGACTCCGTATGGCCGGCCGCAGCATTTCAGCGCGTGGTGCAAGGAGCAGCTCGGCTGGCTCAAGCCGGCGGTGCTCGACCCGACCGTGAAGCAGAAGCTCGTGCTCGCGCCGATTGAAGGCTCAACCAACGAATGTTTCAAGGTGCTCATCCGCCCGGACGGCAGCGAATACCTGCTGCTAGAAAACCGGCGCAAGACCGGCTTCGACGGCAGCCTCCCGGACGAGGGGCTGTTGATTTGGCGCATCGTCGGCAACCGCGTCATCCTCGAAGAGAGCCACGGCATCGAGGGGCCGAGCGGACCGCGAATGTTTCTGACGGACGTGCCGTATCCCAGCGGGGCGAACGACGCCTACACGCCCTTCACCACGCCCAGCAGCCGCTCGCTGCTCGGCGGCGGACTCCCCGTCCATCTCACAAACATCCGCCAGCACCTCGACGGGCGCGTGAGTTTTCACTTGGGCTATGAATTTCAGTGAGTCGTGGGATGGGAGTGCCCGCGCGGCGACGCATTTGTCCGTTGTCATCACGACGAGCGGGCGTTAGGAACTGCGCGCCAACCTGCTCGATGAACAGCACCCCCAGACTCGCCGGAGGAAGAAGTGATTTGTGTTTAGTAATTAGTCACGCCAGCCGCCACGCCCACTGAGAACTAATTACTAGTCACTTCCCCACCGTGTCCTACTTCCTCAAACGCGCCATCTTCCTCGTGCCGCTGCTGCTGCTCATCAGCCTGCTCGCGTTTGCGCTGCTGAAG
>SIBB01000173.1 GCA_009695395.1 Pedosphaera sp.
GTTCACGGCGGGGATGCCGGCGCGGTGCGCGGCGAGGATGTTGTTCACGTAGGCCAAGTCCTTCACGTCGGCGCTGCACTCGTCGTGGACGATGACATCGTAGCCCTTGGCCCAGTCGGGCTTTTCGTAGGGCGCGAAGGTCGCGCGTGTGCTGCGGTCAAAGGAATGAATCGCCTCCACCTCGACGTGCGCGCGGGCTTCGAGACCCTCCTTGAGGATGAGATGCTGCACCGCGTAGTCGTGGCAGCAGCCGCCGGCGAAGAGCAGCACGCGCAGCGGCTTGGGCGCAGCGGCGGGTGAAGTGAGAGCGAAGCCGGCGAGCAGCGCGGCGAGGAGGGATAATTTTCTCATGGGCAAAGCAATAAGGGCGAGAGTGAAGCGGAGCGCGGGAGGTCGGTCAACGCGAGAAGCCCTGCCGGCGTTTCGCAACCGCCGAGTTGCGCAGGCAACTCGGGGACGCTCTCCTGCTGCTGGACGTCGGGGACGGCGATTGCAAATCGCCGTCACGCCGTCACGCCACGGTCGGCGGAGCGAAGCCCTCGCGGTAGGTGCGGGACACGATTTCTTTGTTCGCCTGGTCGTGGTTGGTGAAGCGGAAGTTCACGGAGTCCCAGCGCAGTTCCTGGCCGGGGAAGCGCGTGGCTTTCGCGGCGAGCAGCGCGGGTTCGGTGATGCGCCAGCCGATGGTCAGCGGGGTCCAGAGCGGCTTCTTCGCGCCGAGGCAGTTGTCGGCCCAGTCCTTCCAGTGGTGACGCGGCTCGACGGTCGGCAGCGGCTCGTTCGCGACGACCTGGCCCTTGCGGAAGACGGTGATTTTGCCGTCGGCCTGGAGGAGTAAGGTGCCTTCGGTGCAGACGACCATCGTGTGGTTAGCACCGACTTTCGTGGGCGGCAAACCGAGCGCGGCGAAGGACGGGACCAGCGCGTCGTCGTTGTAATGGACCACGAACTTCTCCCGTGCGAACTGGCCGCGTCCCGGATAGGTGAGCGTGCTTTGGTTGTGCGACGTGTGGCTGGTGTTCGAGGGCTTGGGCGTGTGCGTGAGGACGGCCTCGGGCGACGGGAGGTCGTAGGCGAAGTAGAGCAGGTCGAGCAAGTGGCAGCCCCAGTCCGCGAGTTGGCCGCCGCCGGTTTCCCAGAACGAACGCCAGCGACGCGGCGCGAGGTCGTCACTGTAGGGAAGCTGTTTGGCGAGCGGGCCGTTCCAGAGATTCCAGTCGAGGTAATCGGGCACGGGCTTGGCGGGCGTGTAGTCGCTCCACGGGTCGGCGAAGTAAGTGCCGCGCGAGACACCGCCGGTCCAGACCCACGCCTCCACGGCCTTGCCGAGCTGATTCTTGCGGAGCATCTCAACGGCCTGCATGCGGCCGGGGTTGCAGGAGCGTTGGTTGCCCATCTGCGTGATGGAGCCGGGTCGCGCGGCGAGGGCGTCGCGCATCATGCGCAGCTCGTCGAGCTGATGCACGAGCGGCTTCTGGCCGAAGAGATGTTTCTTGTGCTTGAGCGCCGTGACCATCATCGGCGCGTGGTGGAAGTCGGGCGTCGCGACCAGCACGGCGTCGAAGTCCCCGACCCGGTTGGCGAAAACCTCGCGGTAGTCCTTCACGCTCCAAGCGTTGGGGAATTCTTTCTTCATCTTGTCCAGCTCGCGCTGGTCCACGTCGCTGAAGCCGGCCCACTCAATTTGCGGATGGCCCTTCAGTGCGTTGCGATCCGCGCCGCCCATGCCGCCGACGCCGATTTGGTAGATGCGGAGTTTGCTGTTCAGGTTGGTCTGCGCGCGGGCGCGCGGGGAGAGCGCGGCCACGCTGGCGGTGAGCACCGCGCCGGTGCGGAGGAAGGTGCGGCGGGTGACGGGGGACATGAGGGTCGAAGGTTCTTTGGTGTTCATGATGTGTTGGCCGGAATCCTAAACTGAAGCGCCGCCGGCTCAAGCAAACTCTCTAGTTTTGTCGGACTTGGGCACATCTCAGTTTCTTGCAAGGTGCGGCGAGTGCGTGGCCGTTCTCCCTCACCCGGCCCTCTCCCGCTGGGAGAGGGAGTCACACCGCCCGCGTCTCGACGACAGGGAGCGCTCGGGTTCACGGGGCGGCGTGAAGCGCCCTCCCTCTCCCTCCGAGGGAGAGGGCCGGGGTGAGGGTGAAAACGTGCGGAGTCTGAGGGGCACGAATTCACCGCCCCCGTTGCCCTGCACAAAACTGAGATGCGCCCTCGTGCCTCGGCTCAGTAAGTTCCGCTCTGTGTTCATCGTGTCTCTGTGGTCCAAGTCCGATGGTTTGACCACAGAGACACGATGACCACAGAGGAGGAAAAGGGCGGGATCCACTGGCGGCAAAGGTGACTTGAACTCCCCTCCGCTGCTCGCCAGTATGCGGTTCATGCACCGCAAGTTTTTCCCGCCCCTGGCCGCGCTCGCCGGGTTGTTGTCCTTGCTCGCAACCACCCGCGCCACCGCCGGCGAACCGCTCTTCACCAACGACCTCCGCCTCGCCATCCCGTCCCTCGCCTCCGACACGTCCGTCCACTACGACTACGACATCGTCTATGTCCGCGCGGCGCGGGCGGGCGACGAGGTCCACAAGCGCTTCTACACGGACTTCTCGCAACCGGTCACGATGGAGCCGGGCGCGGACCTGATGCTGCTGCATCCCGACGGGCGCGAGGAACTGCTCGTCGCGGGCGGCGACGGCTCCATCACGGACCCGGTGGTGTCCTTCGATGCGCAGTGGGTTTACTTCGTGCACCTCTACAACTTGCAGAGGGCGAACCAGTGGTCGCCGCCGAAGTCCGGCGCGGACATTTTCAAAATCCATCTCAAGACCCGCCGCGTTGTGAAGCTCACTGACCAGACCTTCACGCCCAACACCGGCGCGGCGAAGTGGGCGGACGACTTCCGCACGCCGCAGCCGGGCCGCACGCACTTTGACTACGGCGTGTTCAACATGGGCCCGTGCCCGTTGCCCGGCGGCCGCCTCGCGTTCACCAGCAACCGCGACGGGTTCAAGCCCTCGAAGGGTTACCCCGCCATCGCGCTGCAACTCTTCGTGATGGACGACTCCGACGACGGCCGCGGCCGCAACGTGGAAAAGATTGGCCACCTGAACATCGCCGGCGCGTTGCATCCCGTCGCGCTCACGGATGGCCGCATCATGTTCAGCACGCTCGAGTCGCAGGGCCTGCGCGGCGACATCCTCTGGGGCGTGTGGACCATCAATCCCGACGGCACGGGCTGGGCGCCGCTCGTCAGCGCGTTCGACACCGGTGGCGCGCCTAACGGATTTCACTTCCAGACGCAGCTCTCGGAAGGCGCGGTCATCGTCGAGGAATACTACAACCAGAACAACTCCGGCTTCGGCGCGTTCATCAAGTTGCCGCCGCAGCCACCGGCGGGCGCGGCGCAGTTCGGCCCCGCGCACATGCCTAGCAACGAGCCGTGGCGCTTCGGCCGCCACTACAACGGCAAGGGCGTCTGGTATCGCATTCCCTTCATGCCCACGGGCTCGGAATCACTCACGCGCTTCGCCCGCGTGGACGACGGCCCCGCCGGACCGGCCAAGCTGGGCGACAAGAATTCCCCGGCCGTCGGCAAGTTCACCCATCCCTCCGGCGCGCCGGACAACCACCTGCTCGCCGTCTATTCGCCCGGCCCCGCCAATCACCAATACAAGCACCTACCGCAAATTGACGGCGGCCTTTACCTGCTCAAGGGCGGCGCGGCGATTGACGAGCCGTCGCAACTGCGGCTCATCAAGAACGACCCGAGCTTCAACGAAGGCTGGCCGCGCGCCGTCGTGCCCTACGCGCGCATCTACGGCGTGAAGGAGCCCAAGCGCCTCGCGCCGCTCGCCAACGACGGCTCGCTCTCGAAGCATCTGCCCGCCGGCACGCCGTTCGGCCTCATCGGCTCGTCGAGCCTCTACAAGCGCGAGAGCTACCCCAACGGCATCGTGCCGCCGGGCCAGGTCACCGCGACCTACGCCGGCGGCAACGACCCGTGGCGCGGCCTCGACGCCTTCACCAGCCACGGCAACGGCATGCCGCTCAACCTCCACAATCAGGGCGGCGACATCGGCCTCTACGAGAACAGCGACATCCACGCGCTGCGCATCCTCGTGATGGAGCCGACCACCGACCGGCAACGCGGCGACAACTCCGGCCGGCGCTTCTCCAACCACGCCAACGAACGCCTCCGCATCCTCGGCGAAATCCCCGTCCGCAAGTTCAGCGGAGCCAACGCCGAGCAACCCCGCGACCCCGACGGCAATCCCGACACCAGCTTCCTCACCAAGATTCCCGCCGACACCGCCTTCACCTTCCAGACCCTCGACCGGCGCGGCATGGTGCTGAACACCTCGCAGACTTGGCACCAGCTTCGCCCCGGCGAAATCCGCCACGACTGTGGCGGCTGCCACGCGCACAGCCAGAAGCCGACGGACTTTGCCCTCACCGCCGCCGCGCGCCCGGACTACAAGGTCTGGGACCTCGTCAACACCACTCCCCTGCTCGCTGCGAAGCGCACCGACCCCGCGCAGCCGAAGTGGGACGCCGCGAACCATACCGGCCTGCGCCAGGCCTCCGGCGGCCCGCACAACGTCGAGTATTGGCGGGACGTGCAGCCGATTCTTCAACGCAGTTGCGTCGCCTGCCACTCCGCGAAGTCGGGCTCGCCCGCCGGCAAGCTCGACCTCGACGCTGACGACCAGCTCGTCCCGCGGGAGAACACCGGCAAGTTCCCCGGCACCTACTACCGCCTCGCGCTCGATGAGAAGGCGCAGTTCAGCCACAAGCCCATTGGTTACGACTCGTGGGGCTATCCGAACGCGTCGCGTTACATCCGCAAGATGGCCTCGCGCCGCTCGCTGCTGGTCTGGAAAATCTTTGGCGAGCGCCTTGACGGTTTCTCCAACGACGCGCATCCCTCCGAGCCCGAGCCGGGCGCGGGCTACTTCGCGCACAAAGGCGAGCGCGTGCCGACCGACAAGAACCGCCACCGCTATGACCTCGACTTCCTGGGCAGCCAGATGCCGCCGCCCGACGCCACCGCCGGCGGCCACAAGCTGCCCGACGGCCGCGTGGTGAAAGTCCCGGCCCTCTCCGACGAAGACCGGCTCACGCTTGTGCGCTGGATTGATCTCGGCTGTCCCATCGACCTTGACCGCGCGCCCGTCGGTCAGCGCGGCTACGGTTGGTTCCTCGACGACCAGCGCCCCACGCTCACGCTCACCACACCGCGCGCCGGCGCGAACGCGACCTTCGACCGCATCCTCCTGGGCACGCACGACTACGACACCGGCCTGGACCCCGCGAGCCTCACCATCACCGCCGACTTCCCGGTGAACGGCCTCGCCCCCGGCGAAAACCTCGCGCCGAAGTTCCAGCCGCTCACGCAAGGCGTGTGGGAACTGAAGTTGAACTCCCCCGCCCGGGACCTCCCCCGCGCCCAGCTCGTCGTCGCCGTGAAAGACAAGCAGGGCAACCTGACGCGCATCGAGCGGACCTTTTCGGCGACTCGCTGAACGGGTCGCCGCACTGGGCATCGCGCTCAATGCGTGCGGTTGGTTTGAGCTGCCGGAATCGCAGCGGCTCTATCTGCTCACGGGGGCCTTGAGCGGGCCTGGTAGCGCGGCCTCACTCTAGCCGTCTTCCCTCCGCGCGAAGGGAGAGAGAGTCAGAGCGGGCGCGGCGGGTCGCTGGCTAGGCGGCGAGCACCGTGGGGGGCACTGCGGTGGGGCCAATGGGGCCACGGTATTGCGACCCGCCAGCAGCGAGGCCGGGCAGGGATAGGGCGGCCAGGAGAACGGTGAGTGTGGAGAGCGGGCGCATGGATTTGATTTCACCGCAGGAGGATTTTGGCGGAAGGACAAATTGTCGCGGCTGCTCCTCCAGCCATGCGCAGCCTTCCCCCGCTTGACGGTTTGGCTACAGTCGTGCCGTGCGCAGCCGCAGCCCCGAGTCCTTCAGTGAACGCCCCTTTTGGCAGGCGTGGCCGGGGGCGTGGCATCCGCTCTGCGGGAGTTTCGCGGGCATGGGCTGGAGCTTCGAGTGGCATGACTTCGAGCCGGTGACGCGGGCGGACTGGGGCCAGAGCTTTCATCCGCAGGGGCTGGAGGTCTGCCTGAACTTGTCCGGCACGGGCCGGCTCGTGACGAACAAGGGCGACCTCGACGTGCGCCCGGAAACGGCGGCGCTTTACTTCGCGGGCGACGCGCCGGTGAACGCGTGGCGCGAGGCGGGGCAGCGGCATCAGTTCCTCACGGCGGAGTTCAGCGTGGATTTCCTGCGGCGCAACCTGCCGCGCGGCATGGGCCAAGTGCGCCCCTTTGTGCAACGCATCCTCGACGCGAAGAAGCCTGTGTCTGCCCTAGACACGGGTCAGCCGCTGACGCCCCGGCTGCGGCTGCTCGTGGCGGCGTTGCGCTCGCCGCCGGTGAGCGGCGCGGCGCGGACGATGTGGTTCACTGCGAAGGTTTATGAGGTGGCGGCGGAACTCTTCTTCGACCATACGGCGGAGGATGCGCTCTTCTGCACGCGGCAGACGCACGTGGCGCAGGAGCGCGTGGAGAAGGCTGCGGCGCTCGTCCGCGCCCACTTCGCCGAACCGCTCACACTCGAGGAGCTCGGGCAACGCGTGGGTTGCAGCCCGTTCTATCTGAGCCGCACGTTCACCGAGCAGATGGGCATGACGCTGACGCAATTTCTCCGGCAAGTGCGGCTGGAGAGCGCGGCGGAGCTGCTGCGCTCCGGCAAGTTCAACGTGACGCAAGCCGCGCTCGAGGTCGGCTACTCCAGCGTCGGGCATTTCAGCACGGCGTTTCACGAGACGTTCGGCTGCTGTCCGGGGCTGTATCCGCTCCAGATGCCGGCGCAGCGGGCGGACAAGGAGTAGTGGCAGGAGCGCGGCCTTCATCCGCGGCCTCCTGCGGCGTGATCGCCGCGCTCGAGCGCCGCAACTCACCGCAAACATTCCGCAAGTCACCGGAAGCAGTCGGCGCAGACCATCTCCACTCTGCGCGCCGCATGAATGAATCTTTGCTCCGCCGCCGCTGCTGCTGCTGTCCGGTCACCGCACTCGCGATCGTTAACACCATCCTCCTCGCCGGCTTCGCCCACGCGCAGAGCACGAACGCCCCGGTCAAGCTCCCCACCGTCGTCGTTACGGGCGAGTCCGAGGCGGACGCGAAG
>SIBB01000174.1 GCA_009695395.1 Pedosphaera sp.
AGGGCCTGCTGCTTTCGCACGAAGAGGCGCTGACCGGCCTTCGTGAACAGCTAAAACAAGGGCTATCCGCGCAGACGGAGTTGCTTGCGCTGAAAAACCACCACGGCCGGCTGGAGGCGGAGGTGAAGTTCTTGAACGAGCGATTGGCCACCGAGCGGGAACAGGTCGAGCGGATCCAGCAGAAGTTTCACAAGGACTTCGAGGCGGTTTCCAACAAGCTGCTCGTGGACAACACCAGCAAGTTCAACCAGCAGTCCGCCGAGAGCCTCGACAAGCTGCTCGGTCCTCTGAAGGAGTCGCTTCAGGAGTTCAAGTCGAGTCTCGAAACGACGCGCAAGGAGACGGCGACTCACAGCGCACTGCTTAAGGACCAAGTCAGCCGCGTCGGCTCAGAAGCCGCCAACCTGTCCAAAGCCTTGAAGGGAGATGTGAAGGTGCTGGGCAACTGGGGCGAGAACATGCTGGACCAGATACTGGAAAAGTCTGGTCTTCAGCGAGACATCCACTACCGCCGCCAGCAGGGCAGCCGGGACGCGGAAGGTGGCCTGCGATTTTTGGACGTGATCATCACGCTTCCCGAAGGCGGTAGCCTCGTTATTGATTCGAAGGTCTCCCTCCGCAGTTACGAAGATTCAGTCAATGCAGCGGATGAGACAGCGCGAGCGGAGCATCTGGATGGGCATGTGGATGCCATCCGCGCCCATGTGCACGGCCTCGGGGGCAAGCGTTACCAAGATTTGCAGGGCATCAAGACGCCGGATTTCGTGCTGATGTATGTGCCTATCGAAGCCGCCTATTTCGCCGCCGTCGCCCGGGTTCCAGGCCTCTTCGCCGAAGCGCTTGATCAGAACATCGTCATCATCACCAACTCCACCCTGCTGGCGACACTGCGCACCGTCGCAAGTATTTGGCGTCTTGCGGACCAGCAGAAACACGCGCTCGAGATTGCTGATCGTGGAGGAAAGCTCTACGACAAATTCGTCGGGTTCGTAGAGGACATAGAGGATGTCGGCAAAGCGCTGCAAGCGGCACAGGGCGCGCTCAACGCGGCGGAATCTAAACTCCACCGGGGGAGTGGAAACTTGGTGGGGCAGACTGAAAAGCTCAAGACACTGGGTGCCAAAGCAGCGAAATCACTGTCCCCAGCCCTGGTCGAAAAGGCATCCGAAGCAGAGAAGTCAGAACCCTCCCCGCTGGCAATCGCGGCAGATGTCGCCGGAGCGGCCAATGGTGATGGTCCGCGCGAGTTGGCCTAAGCTTTGCGGGGTTCAGGCCTGGCTGGCCGGTTTTTCTTCCGGTGCCTGCTCGGCAGCCATCGCGGCGTCGGCATCTTCACTCAACGAGTGCACGACTTCTTCTGCCGGAATTTCTTCGGCAAGTGCTTCCTCTATCGGTGCCTCTTCGACGGGCAGATCTTCCTCCACGACATTTATCGGGAGCAGGATGGAGAACTGCGTGGAGCAGGCGGGACCGGGGGATTTCATCACGATGTCCCCGCCTGCCGCCTGAACAATCGCCCGGGCCAGGTGCAACCCGGCACCTGTGTGCGGCGGTGTCTTGGTGGTGAAATAGGGGTCCCAAATCTTTTCGTGCAGTTCACTTGGAATGCCCGGGCCGTTGTCGCGAATCTGGATGACGATGTTTCCGCCGGTTTGCTCCACCAGCAGCATGATGCTGCCCACTTTGTTCGGGTCCTCGGTGGACTGTTCCTCCTCGGACTCGTCCTCCAAGCGGCGCTTGATGACCGGGCCGCGCTCAGTGAGGGCCTCGATGGCATTGTGCAAGAGATAGAGGACGGCGCGGCTGATCTCGCTCCTCATGCCCCACCACTGGATGGCGGGATTCAACTGCTGATCCAGCACGATGCCGTGGTAGGCGAACTCCGGCTCGAGCAGCCGCGTGACATCGGCGACCAGTTCCGCTGGATGGAGGAGCTGCGGAGTGCGGCTGTAAGCCGAGATGTTGATGAGCCGGCGCAGGTGGTCATTGACCCGCTGGAATTCCCGGTGCAGGAGCAGCAACCGCCGGCGCACGTCGTCCTTCAATCGCTCGTCCACCATGAGAATGCGCAGGCTGGCCAGCGCGTGGGCGATGGGGTGATGGATGTCCTCCACGAAGGAAGCCGAGAGCTGGCCGAAGCGCTTCTGCCAGTGCGCCGTGGTCATGCCGTGTTGGAAGTCCGTCATCTTCTGCGTCAGCTCGATCTGGACGCGGCGCTGCTCCTCAGGGGCCATGAGCTGGATTTTCAGCTCGTCTTTAAGGGTCTTCACCGCCAGCGCAGCATGAACGCGGACGGCGCATTCGCGCGGATCCACGGGTTTGGTCAGGTAATCGAATGCCCCCATCTCAATGCCGTGGTTCGTGTCCTCGGTCTTGATGTCGCCGGTCACGAGGATCACTGGGATGTCCGCCGTGCGCGGGTCGTATTTGATCGCGCGGCACACCTCGAAGCCGTCCATGCCCGGCATGGACACGTCCACGATGGCGAGGTCCACCATCTCCTTGCTCAGAAACTCGATCGCAGAATGGCCGCTGCCGCAGGTGAAACACTCGGCGTTGAGTCCCTTGAGGCAGTCGCGCAACTGGCGCAGCGCATCGGGGGTGTCATCCACCGCGAGGATGCGGGGTCGGATTATACTCGTGGCCTTCGCAACCACCTTCGGCCCGGGAGACGATCTCGGACGCGGAGGCAAACCGCCCGAAGCACGGACGGGCGGCGGCTTGACGGGAACAGAAGACATTTTGGTCGCCGTCACACTAGGAGTCGCTCGGAATGTTAGCAAGTGACAGTTCGACTTTGCCGCAGTGGAATGAGTTGACGACACCCGTGCATTGCGCACTAAATGCGGCCTGATTCTGTAGCCGGTAGCCAAATCGAAACATCCCCACCGCCGTGAACACCAACCTCCTTTCCAGCCTCAAGCAACACACCATCGTCGTCGCCGACACGGGCGATTTCGAGAGCATCCGCAAGTATCAGCCGCGCGATGCCACGACCAATCCCAGCCTCATCCTCAAGGCCGCGCAGATGCCGGAATACGCCGCCATCGTCGATAAGGCGCTCGCCGACGCGAAGCAGACGGCCACCGGCAGCGCGGTCCTCGGTGCGGCGATGGACCAGATTGCCGTCGCGTTCGGCTTGGAGATTTTGAAGATTGTCCCCAACCGCGTCTCGACCGAAGTGGACGCGCGGCTTTCCTTCGACACCGTCGCATCCGTCGCGAAGGCCCACTCTCTCATCGCCCGCTACGCGAAGGCCGGCATCGCGAAGGAGCGCGTGCTCATCAAGCTCGCCTCAACTTGGGAGGGCATCTGCGCCGCCAAGGAACTCAAAAAGTCCGGCATCGCCTGCAATCTCACGCTGCTGTTCAGCTTCGCCCAGGCCGTCGCGTGCGCCGAGGCCGGCGTGCAACTCATCTCGCCGTTCGTGGGCCGCATCCTCGACTGGCACAAGAAGAGCGCGGGCAAGGACTTCGTCGGCGCGGAAGACCCCGGCGTCGTTTCTGTCACGGCGATTTACAACTACTACAAGCGCCACGGCCACCAGACCGAGGTGATGGGCGCGAGCTTCCGTAACGTCGGGGAAATCCTCGAACTCGCCGGCAGCGACCTCCTCACCATCAGCCCCGCGCTGCTTGAAGAGATGCAGAAGACCCCCGGCACGGTGGCGCGCAAACTCGACCCCGCCACTGCCCCGACGCTGGGTCGCGAGAAAATCTCCCTCGATGAGAAGTCCTTCCGCTGGCAGCACAACGAGGATGCGATGGCGACGGAGAAGCTCTCCGAAGGCATCCGCCTCTTCGCCGTGGACACCGTCAAGCTTGAGAAGTGGGTCGCGGAGAAGCTGAAGTAGTCGCAACCTTCAGGTTGCGAAGCAGAACATTTCGTGGCGCTCTGTGAGCGCCGAGTTGGAAAAACGGGGGGCACAGACCGCCGCTACAGGCTCAAGCTCAGTCTAAACCCTGCGACTAGGCCAGCAATTCCCGCACGACGCGCCCGTGCACATCGGTCAGCCGGTGGAAGCGCCCGCCGTGCAGGAAGGTCAACCGCTCGTGGTCCAGCCCCAGCAGGTGCAGCATCGTCGCGTGCAGGTCGTGCATCTCCACGACGTGCTCCACCGCACGGTATCCGAACTCATCCGTCGCACCGTAAGTCATTCCGCCACGCACGCCCCCACCGGCCAGCCATACGGTGAAACCCTGCGGGTTGTGGTCGCGACCATCACTGCCTTGCGCGAATGGTGTGCGGCCAAACTCACCCGCCCACAGCACGAGCGTGTCGTCGAGCAGTCCGCGCGACTTCAAGTCCTTCAACAGCGCCGCGATGGGCTGGTCTACGACGAAGGCGTTGCGCTCATGGTCCTTCTTCAAACTCCCGTGCTGGTCCCACGGCGCGACGAAGCGGATCCCGTTCACCGCGCTGACCTCCACGAACCGCACACCGCGCTCGACGAGCCGCCGCGCCTGCAGGCACTGCCGGGCGTAGCGGGCCTTCAGCGGGTCCTTCGAGTCGGTGCCGTAGAGCTGGTGCGTGGCCGGGCTCTCGCTCTTCAAGTCGGCGGCCTCAGGCACCGCGGTTTGCATCGCGGCGGCCAGCTCGTAGTTGCGAATGGCTGTCTCCACCGGGCTGCTCTGCGCGCCGAGTTGCGCGGCGAACGCGCGGTCGTTCTCCGCGATGAACGCGAGCTGGTTCGCCCGCGCCGCCGCCGGGCCGGACGCGGCGAGATTCTCCATGACGTTGCCGCCGGTGAGGTTGAACTGCGTCGCCTCGAAGCGCGCGGGCAGGAAGCCGCTGCTCCAATTCGCCACGCCGCCCAGCGGCATCATGCCGCCATTGAGCACGACGAAGCCGGGCAGGTTTTCCGCCTCCGTGCCGAGGCCGTAGTTCGCCCACGCCCCCATGCTGGGCCGACCTTGCAGCGTGCTGCCCGTGTGCATGAAGTAGCACGCCTGCGCGTGTTCCGGCGACGCGCTGGTCATCGAGCGGATGACGCACAAGTCATCCGCGCAGCCGCCGAGGTGTGGGAAGAGCTGGCTCACGGGTGTGCCCGCCTGCCCGCGCGGCGAGAACTCCCACGGGCTCGCCAGCGTCTTGCCGATGGCATCGAACTGCGTGGCGTCGATGCGCATCGGAAACGGCTTGCCGTGCTCGGCCTTGAGGCGTGGCTTCGGGTCGAACGTGTCCACCTGCGACGGCCCGCCGTCCATGAAGAGGAAGATGACATGCTTCGCACGTGGTGCGTGGTGCGTGGTGCGTGAAGATACTGCTTCGGCCGCGCGCCCGAACAAACTGGCGAACGCCAGCCAGCCGAAGCCTGTGGAAGCGCGCTGAAGCAACGCGCGGCGCGAGAATGCCATGGCAGCGCGGTTCATCGTAGGTAGAGGAATTCCTTCAAATTGAACACCGAGTGCGCCACATGCTCCCATGCCCTCTGCTCATCGCCGAGCGCGGCGGCTTGCTGCGCGAGGAAGGCGGCGGCGCGTGTGGCTTCCACCTCGGTGGCGGGGCGGCTCAGGCCGTTGGCGTAAAGCCAGCGGATGCGCGCGCTAGCATCCCCGGGCTGCGCCAGCGCGCGGACGGCGGCGTGGCCAGCTTGCTCGAGCACGAACTTGTCGTTGAGCAATGTGAGGCTTTGGGTCGGGACATTGGTGGCTTCGCGGCGGCCTGCGGGCGCGGCGGGCTTGGGCTGATCGAAGGCGAAGAGGAAAGGCGACGGATGGTTGCGCCTCACTTCTAGGTAGATGCTGCGGCGGGCCCGGCCGTCAAGCGGGCCATCCACGGGCGTGTAGTCGTCGCGCTGGCTGGGCGGAATCGTAACTGGCACGCCGGGGCCAAAGGGCGTGCGATCGAGCCGGCCACTAACAGCGAGAATAGTGTCTCGGAGAGACTCGGCATCGAGCCGGCGGAGCGGAGCGTGCGAGAGCAGTCGGTTTTCGGGGTCGCGCTCGGCGGCATCAGGAGAGGTCTCTGTGCTCAACGCAAACGCCCGGCTCGTGAGCATCAGCCGCAGCATCGCCTTTACGGACCAGCCTTGGGCGATGAGCTCGTGCGCGAGCCAGTCGAGCAGCTCAGGATGACTCGGTTCTTCAGCGAGCTTGCCGAGGTTGTCCACGCTGCGCACGAGGCCCGCGCCGAAGGCGTGGTGCCAAAGGCGATTCACCATCACGCGCGCCGTGAGCGGGTTGCGGAGAACGTCCTCAGCCAGCTCGCGCCGTCCGCTCGTGCGCGACTGATACGGCGTGCTGGCGAAGGCCGAGAGAAACTGGCGCGGCACTGGCGCGCCGGGGTTTAGATGGTCGCCGCGCGGGAAGAACGGTGTCTCGAACGGCGGCGCTTCATCCGACACGCCGACAACACGCGTGGGGATGGGGACGCGGGCTTCGAGTTCGCGGTAGTTGGCGAGCAGCTCCGCGAGCGCTGCAGGCGGTTTGAAACCGCCGCTCGGCATGGGAACGGCAGCCCCAGACGGTGATTGCAAATCGCCGGCAGGGGCGGCGGTGTTTTCGAGCAGCCCGAGGCCGAGGAGGGCGTTGAGGAAGTTGGCTTGTGCGTCGTCGCAACGGCTGTTGGCCCATGCCGCGATGGCGGCGCGGGTGGCTTGCACAAACACTTGAGCGCGCACGCCCACGTCCGCAGCCGCTGCCTCCCCCACGACCCCGGCTGCGGACGTGGGCGTCCGCGCTCCAGCAAGTTCGCCCGGCCCTGCGGGCGGCTCGGGGGGCTTCTCGCCGTCGTGGAAAACGACCTTCGCGATGCCTGCCGCCGAACGCCCGTCCGTCGGCAGCTTGCCTGCGTCCTTGACGATGCCGGGATAGGGGAAGTCGTCGCGCGGAACCAGCTCGAGGTAGGCGCGGCGACCCCGCCAAGTGTCGCGGATGGGCAGCGTGACCCAGTGCAGCACGGAGCGGTTATTGAGCTTGGGTGTGATTTGAGTGAAGAGCAGCGAGTCGCCCTGGAAATTCTCGATGACGAGGCGGACGCGGGCGTTGTTGTTGCCGGTGACGAGGGCGGCGATGAATTTGTTCGTGATGGTGAAGTTCGGCGAACGGAACGTGCCGGGGTGTTTGTCGGAGAATAGATGGGAGAAACGGCCGGCAGGGTAGATGGCGGCAAGGAGGTTCGAGCCGCTGGTGGCGAGATAGAAGTCTCCGGCGGGCGAGT
>SIBB01000175.1 GCA_009695395.1 Pedosphaera sp.
GTTGGGTTTTAGAAACTTCGTGATCAGTGATTAAACACAAACTCCGCCGAGCTCAGCAGCGCCCAGAGGATGTCCTCGGCGGCGGATTGGCGGGTGGCGTCCTTCGCGGTGAAGGCTTTCGTGGCGAGCGCGAGTTCCTCGGACGTTGGCTTGCGGTTGTAGGCACTGAGATACAAGTCCGTCACGATTTGCTCCTCGGTCGCCTTGCTGGCAGCGAGCAGGCGCGCGCGGCCATCGGTGGCGATGACCTTCGTGTTGAGCTTCGTGGAGTTCATCATGTGCAACGCCTGCACCATGCTGGGCCGGGCGTCGCGCTCACAGGGGCACTCGGCGCTGCTGTTCGGGCGACCGAAGGCGTCGAGGAACTCGCTGCTCAACATATTATTCCAAGTCTGGAGCGCGCGGGAGCCTTCCGGGAGACCGGTGAAGGTCTCGCGCGGACCGGTCACTTGCGTCACGGCGTCGAGCAGGACTTCAGCGGGCAGGCGGCGGCGGTAGCTACGCGAGTAGTTCCTCGTGTCGCCCACGTTGGTTTCGTTCGCGGCGGAACTGAGCTGGTAAGTGTGCGAGCGCAGGATGGTTCGCATCAGGTGCTTCAGGTCGAACTGGTGCGCGACGAAGTCCTTCCCCAGCCAGTCGAGAAGCGGCTCGTTGGTCGGCGGGTTCGAGGCGCGGAAGTCATCCACCGGGTCCACGATGCCGCGGCCGAAGAAGCTGTTCCAGACGCGGTTCACGGCGGCGCGCGCGAAGAGCGGGTTCTCCGGGTGCACCATCCAGTCCACGAGCGTGGCACGCGGGTCGCGGTCGGCCGCGATGACGACCTCGGGGCCGTCGGGCGCACGCGGCTTCAAGTCCTCGCCGGTCACGGGGTGCTTCATCGCGACGGTGGACGTGGCCCAGATGTATTCCGGCTCGCCGCTGATGGGGGCGGAGATGCCCTGACCCTTGCGTCGCGTGCCGCTGAAGAAGGCGGCGAACTGGTAGTAATCCTTCTGGTCCCATTTTTCGTTCGGGTGGTGATGGCACTTGGCGCACTCCAGCCGCACACCGAGGAAGACCTGGCTCACGAAACCGCTCGCGTCCTCAGGCGTGCGTTTGTCGCGGAAGAGCGCGGGCGGTCCGGTCTTGTGCGTGCTGCCTTGCGCGGTGAGCAACTCGCGCACGAACTGGTCGTAGGGCTTGTTCTGCCGGAAGGAATCGCGCAGCCACTGGTCCATGAGGAAGACCGGTTTCACGCCAACGCGGAACGGGTTGCCGCGCACGAGGTCGCCCCATTTCACGGCCCAGTGGTCGGCCCACGCAGGGTGGGCGAGCAGGCGGTCAATGAGCTTGGCGCGCTTGTCCGGCGACTTGTCGTCGAGGAACGCCAGCGCCTCCTCCGCCGTGGGCAGCGTGCCGATGGTGTCGAGCGATGCGCGCCGGAGGAACTCGGCGTCGGTGCAAACCGCCGAGGGCAAGTGGCCGAGCTTCTGGAGCCGCTGATAAACGAGGCGGTCAATGTCGTTGTGAACCGGCAGCGCGGCGAACTGCTCAGCTGGCAAAATGCGGTCGCTGGGCACCATCACGGTGCTCACGGCCACGCGCCCGAGGAAGCGCGCGACCACCACGCCTTCGCCGCTGAACTTGCCCACGGTGAGCGCGCCCGCGTCGTCCACGGTGACGAGCGACTTTTCATTCGAAAGGTATTCCGCCAACTCGGTCACATCGCGCACAGCGCCGTCGGAGTAGCGGGCTTGGATGAGCAGCGGCTGCTTCGACTCGCGGCGGTAGCGGCGCTCCTTCGGGAAGACCTCGATGCCCGTGAGCGCCGGCTCGTTCGTGCGCGCGTAGGGCATGCCTTGGGCAATCCAGTTCGCCAGTGTGCGGAACTCCTCCGAGTCGCGCTCGATGCGCAACCCGCCGTCGTGCGGCACGGCCAGCGTGGCTTTCTTCAGCAACAGGCTCTCCTCCGGGAAGGCCGGGAAGACGCGGCGGCCGCGCGCGCCCTTGATGATGCTGTGGTAATCCGCGCGCGGGTCGTAGGCGAAGATGGTGAGCTTGAAGCCGTTTTGCCCGTCGGCCTTCGCGTGGCAACTGCCCGAGTTGCAGCCGGCCTTGCTGAGGATGGGCATCACGTCGTTGACGAAGCTGACCTGGGGGCCAGTGCCGGCTGACTTGTCTTCTCCCTCGCCCCCACCGGGGGAGAGGGCTGGGGTGAGGGGGAGGTTGGGCAACACCGTGACCTTCACGCTCGCGGACTTGCCGCCGAACTTCGCCGTGATGGTCGCGGTCCCGGGGGCGAGCGGACGCACCTTGCCATCCACGCCAACGGTGGCGACGGCGGGATTGTCCGAGGAAAACTTCGCTGTCGCTGTCCGCTCAAAGCCGTCGTTGTCCGTGCCTGTCACAAGGATGCGATGCGGCGCGGAGCCGGCGCGGAGCGGAAGCTCCGCCGGGAAGGCCGTGAGCGATGTGACGGCGCGGAGCGGGGGCGGCGCGGACGGTGAAGCCGACTTCTGAGGCTGTGTGCAGGCGGAGAGGAGCGCGGCCAGCACGCCGCAGAGAAAGACTTTTTTAGCCACAGATGAAACACAGATGAAACACAGATGGGGAAAAGCAGATTTATCAGGAAGGCAGGAATGCAGGAAAAGCGGCTGGCCGATAGCGGCGAATCTTATTCCTGCCTTCCGGCCATCCTGATTCAGCTCATCTGTGTTCAATCTGTGTTTCATCTGTGGCTAAAACTACTTCCCCTCCAGCTTCGCCGCAGCCTTCCCAGCTTCCCAGAAATACACGCTGCCGTCGTGGCAGCCGGCGAAAATGGTCTTCGCATCCGCGGTGGCGGTCACGGCGTAGAGGACATCGCCGATGGAGGAGAGTTTGCGCTCGGTGCCGGGCGCGGAGGATTGCTCGCCGTTGTGGCGTTTGATGTCCGTGATGGTCACGGCGCTGCCGTCCTCGGCCACGGCCAGCAGGTTGGTCCCGCCGGTGGTCCAATGCAGTGCCGTGACGGCAGCGCTGCGGTTGGAGAAGGAACCCTCGCGGGCGGAGTTGGCGATGTTCCAAATCTTGATTTCCTTGTCCGCGCCGCCGGTGGCCAGCACGGCGTCGTCCTTCCCGAACGCGACGGCCTGCACGTAGCTCGTGTGGCCTTCGAGCTTCGCGACCTCCTTCTGCGTCGTGAGGTTCCACACGCGCGCGAGCTTGTCCGCGCTGCCGGTGGCGAGGAGCTTCCCGCTCGCGCTGATTTTCAAGTCGAGGATGCTGTCGTTGTGCGCGGTCCACGAGGCAAAGGGTTTCTCATCGCCCATCTTCCACAAGTGAACTTGCCCCGGTGCGCCGGCGGGACTGTCCGCGACCGCGAGTGTCTCACCGTCTGGCGTGAACGCGATGGCTGTGGCGCGGCCCGCGAGCGGTTTGTCCAGCGTGCCGAAGGGCTTGAGCGTCTTCGCATCGAAGAGCAGCACGCGGCGGAACTCGCCCGCCGCAAGCCAGCGCCCGTCTGCGCTCCACGCGACGGATTGGATGGCATCCCGCGCGCCGGTGAGCGTGGCGGTGAGCGTGCGGTTCGTGGTGCCGAGCGTGTGGATGAGAAGCTGGTTGGCGCGCGCGCTGGCGAGGGATTTGCCGTCCGCCGATAGCGCGACGGCGAGCACCGGCGTGTAGCTGGCGGGGAGCGCTTTGAGTTCCTCCGATTTCGTCTCTCGCGTGAGCAGCTTGAGCACGCCCGCGTCCCACGGCGCGCCGGCGTCCACCCAACCGCGCAAGGTCGCGATGACCTTGTCGGGAAGCTGCTTCTTCGGCGGCATGTGCGGGTCAGAGCCGGGGGCGAGGAGCTTGACGAGCGGGCTGTCGGAGCCTTTGCCGGGCTTGAGCACCGGGCCGTTCTCGCCGCCTTTCAGCGCGGACTCCCTCGAAGTCAAGTCAAGCTGGCCGCGCTTCTTCTCGACGTTGTGGCAGCCGAAGCAGTGCGCGCGGAGAATGGTCATCGCGGCAGCCGCGTGCGGGTTCGATTCCGCCCCGCGAAGAGCGGGCGAAGCAGCCAGCGCAAGCGCGCAAAGAAGCAGCCGAGTGAACATGCGGAGAGAATGACGTGAGGTGGTGGGGTGAATTCACCGCAAGCAGGCGCCGGCGAATTCCAGTCGCCGCCTTATGCGAACATAGCTACCGAACGGCGACTGGAAGTCGCCGGCACGGGGGCTAGCCGTCTGCTTTGCTGCCTGCCAGCGCATTAATCTGGCTGGCCGCGTAGCCGGCTCCGAACCCGTTGTCTATGTTCACCACCGTGACGCCGCTGCCGCAGCTCGTGAGCATCCCCAGCAGCGCCGCCACGCCGCCGAAGGCCGCGCCGTAGCCGATGCTCGTGGGCACGGCGATGACGGGCTTTGAGACGAGGCCCGCGACCACGCTGGGCAACGCGCCTTCCATCCCGGCGCAGACCACAAGGACGTTCGCGCGCTGGAACGTCTCCATCTTCGCCAGCAAACGGTGCAGGCCAGCCACGCCGACATCGGTGATGCGCTCGACGCGGTTGCCCATGATGTCCGCCGTCACAGCCGCCTCGTCTGCCACGGGCAGGTCGCTCGTGCCGGCGCAGAGCACGGCGATGAATCCGGGGCGCTTGGGCAAGGGCTTCTTCTCGATGGTCACGGCGCGCGCGGCCTCATGCCAGACGGCGCGCTTGAACTTGCGCTTGAGCAGCCGCGCGGCCTCCGGCGTGAGGCGGGTGACGAGGACGTTTTGCTCGCGCTCGACGAGCTTGCCCGCGATAGCGGCGATCTGCGCCGGCGTCTTGCCCGCGCCGAAAATGACCTCGGGAAAGCCCTTCCGCAGCGCGCGGTGCGTGTCCACCTGCGCGAAGCCGAGATCCGCGACGGGCGCGGCTTGGAAGGCGCGGAGCACGTCGTCGCGCGTGGCGCGTCCGGCGCGGAAGGCGTCAAGGAGAGCGGTAGCTTGTTCGGCGGTCATGAGGGGAGGATGCGCAAAGCGGTCTGGAAAACCAAGCTTGTGTCCACCTCCTTGTCTGTGGACTCTCATAAATAAGGCAAGTTTAGCTGCACCCATGACACCTCAGAACATCGCGCGGACAGTCGGCATCGCCCTCCTGATTTTTTGCGCCGTCCTCATGGCGTCGTCGGGCACCTATGTGGTGCAGCCCGGCTATCGCGGCGTGGAGGTGACGATGGGCAAGGTCTCGCCAGCCTTCAAACCCGAGGGCTTCGGCATGAAGGTGCCGGTCGTAACGCTCATCCATCCCGTCTCCATCCGGCAGCAGACGGCGGAGGACAAGGCGGATTGCTACTCGTCGGACTTGCAGCAAATCCACGTGGAGCTGCGCGTGCTCTTCCGCATCCCGGAGGCGTCCGTGGTGAAGCTCTTTCAGGAATATTACGGCCAGCCCTTCGAGAGCCTCATCGCCCCGCGCGTCCACGAGGCGCTCAAGGAAGTGACGGCCCTCCAGAGCGCGGAGCAGATCGTGAAGAACCGCGAGAAGATCAAGACCGACGCCCTCGAGATCGCCCGGAAAAAGGTCGGCACGCTGCTCGTCATCGAAGACATCGTCATCCAGGACATCGCGCTCTCGAAGGAGCTGGGCCACGCCATCGAGGCCAAGATGGTGCAGGAGCAGGAAGCCTCGAAGTCCAAGTTCCTCCAGCAGCGTGCCCAGATCGAGGCGGACACCGGCGTCATCCAGGCCAAGGGCGAGGCCGAGTCCATCCGCATCCGCGGCGAAGCGCTCAAGGACAACCCGGCGTTCGTGGATTTGAAGATCGTGGACAAGTGGGATGGCTTCACGCCGTTGATCATCGGCGGCGGGGACAAGATTCTGCTCTCCCTCCAAGACGCCGAACGCCAACGCCAGACCCGACCCAATGGACCGCTACCGAACCAACCGCCGGCCGTTCGCCGCCCCACCAAATAACGCGATGAACCCGAACTTTATGCCCAAGCTTATCGGCGCGGGGCTGCTGGTATTCGCGCTCGTCCTCCTCGGCTCGTCCTCCAGCTACATGGTTGACCCGGGCACGCGCGGCATCAAGGTCACGCTCGGCAAGACCGCCGAGCAATTCCTGCCAGAAGGCTTCGGCTTCAAGGCCCCGTTCATCACCACCATCGTGCCGGTGAACATCCGGCAGAAGACCATGGCCGTGAAGGCCGACTGCTTCTCCTCGGACTTGCAGCAGGTCAGCCTCGAAGTGCGCGTGCTCTACCGCGTGCCGGAATCCTCGGTCGTGCAGATTTACAAGGAATTCGCCGGCGACCCCTTCGACAGCCTCATCGCCCCGCGCGTGCAGGAAGCGCTCAAGGAAGTCACAGCCTCGCAGACGGCCGAGCAGATCGTGAAGAACCGCGAGGAGATCAAGCAGAAGGCCATCACCGCCGCGAAGCTGAAGATCGGCACGCTGCTCACCCTCGTGGACGTCGTCATCCGCAACATTGACCTCTCACCCGAGCTGGAGCGCGCCATCGAGGCGAAGATGGTGGCCGAGCAGCAGGCCGCCCAGGCGCGCTTCACGCAGGGGCAAACGCAGACCGAGGCCGAGACCGCGATCATCCGCGCGAGCGGCGAGGCCAAGGCCATCACCGTGCGCGGCGAGGCCCTCAAGCTGAACCCCGCCTTCCTGCGCCTGCAAATCGTCGAGCGCTGGAACGGCAAGTCTCCGCTCGTCGTCCCCGCTGACGCCAACAACACCGGTGCCGCGTTGCTCCTACCGCTCGGCCCGGCTGAGAAACCCGCCGCGCCATGAACCCGCAGGTCCGCGCCGCGCTCCGATGGCTGGTCCTCATCGCCGTGCTGGTGGTGCTGGCCCTGCTGTTCAAGCCGGTGCTGGCCTTCGTCGAGATGGCTGCGCTCGAGCTTCGTTACTTCTGGTGGCTCATCCTCCTCGTGGCGCTGGCCGTCTGGCTCATCTGGGGCGTCGGCCGGAAGCCGAAGGAATAGGGACCGTCCTCCGCCTCGGGTGTGAGGCGGGTGACGAGGACGTTTTGCTCGCGCTCGACGAGCTTGCCCGCGCCGAAAATGACCTCGGGAAAGCCCTTCCGCAGCGCGCGGTGCGTGTCCACCTGCGCGAAGCCGAGATCCGCGACGGGCGCGGCTTGGAAGGCGCGGAGCAAGTCGTCGCGCGTGGCGCGTCCGGCGCGGAAGGCGTCGAGGAGGGC
>SIBB01000176.1 GCA_009695395.1 Pedosphaera sp.
CATCGGCTTCGGCAACAGCCCGAAAATGACGAGCCAGCACGCCGCCCCCGCCCCCAACGGCACCCACACTTCCGATGCCCCCCCGCTCACACGCACGACCTTCACCACTGCCGGCACTGCCCCTGCACAGAGCGGCAGCAGGAGGAAACCGATGATGAACTTGAGCCACTTTGGCATGGCGCAAAGTGCGGCGAACGGCGGGAGGGAATCCAGTTCAATTCCAGAAGAAGTCCGAAGCGCTCGTTTGACAATTGCGTCGGAACAGCCCATTCAGTTTCCAACGCCAGTCATTATGCAGCCAACCAAACACCATCCGCGCGCGGGTTTCACCCTCATCGAACTGCTCGTCGTCATCGCCATCATCGCGATCCTGGCAGGGATGCTTTTGCCCGCACTGGCAAAGGCGAAGGAGAAGGGGTTGGGCACCCGCTGCCAGAGCAACTCCCGGCAGATCGCGTTCGCCTACAAGTTTTACACAGATGACTCCGACGGAAAAATCGTGGAATTGGCCCGCGATAGCGACATGGTGCTGAACCCCATCCCGAACCCAATTCTCCCCAGCGCGCTGCACAAGTGGTGGCCGGACTTACTCGCCAAGCAGGTGAGCGGAAACCGGGACATTTTCAAATGTCCCAGCGTCAAGGTCGGCACCACTGGTATCGGCATCGGCATGAATCATTCGGAACTTGGGAAATGGATTCCCACGGGAAACAACTCCTTCAAGGAGCATGAGATCGCGAAGCCAGAGGACACCATTATCTTGGCCGACGCCGGGCAGATGGACCTCAACTCCATTCCCTCGCCGACGCTCAGTCCGGACAACTGGAAACTACAGACGCCTTTCTCCGGCACGCAGTTGTGGCGCACGCCATCAAACACTCCCTACTACGAACGGACCGGCGTGGGTGCAGGCAACGGTGAGCGGGTAGCCAACCGCCACAGCGGCCGGGCCGCAGCAGTCTTCATGAACGGAAGGGCTGACTTTATGCCCGCCAGCAAGTTTGGCTTTCAGGACCCGACCACGGGCGCGACGTTGCCAGTCGGGCATCCCCTCGCCTTGTGGGACCGGCAGTAGCTCGCTGCTATTGGTTGAGCAAAACAACCCTGCCAGTTTTTTGGTCCACCGCGAACCGCTTGCCCGGAGGTGGAGTTGGCACCTTGGTGAGCATCTTCGCCCCCACCAGCGCTTGCAGATCCTTGGGGATGGAATTCTGCGACATGACCCACGCTTGGAGAAGCTCATCGAGCACCTGAAGTTGCAACTGCACATTTCCGCTCGCCAGCTTCTGATCCATTTCACTGTGTGCCTTCGCGGCCGGTGAGTTGGCGGGGACCGCTGGAGCAGGAGTAAATTCTCCCTTTGGGGCCGCTGGTGCAGTGGAGGGTGTCGCCTGCGTGCTGGGGTCAGCCGGCGTGGTTTTTTTGCGGCAGCCGACGGCGAGGAGGGCGGCGAGGAGGCAACAGGTAATGGTGAGTTTCATCATAGTTCGGGGTGTTCTTTAGCCCTGAGCAGGGCTGAAATCCAGCAACAATTGGAAGCGACCCGCTGGTTTCTGCGCGGGGTGGAGCAGGATTAGGATTACTAGCAAGAGCGGGAACAGGTGGAATCGTCGTTTGACACCACCATTGCCGGGCCGTATATGTCCGCCCGCAGTTTACCAAACCTAGAACTCAAAAAATTATGCCCATCGCAGTCGGAACCAAAGCCCCGGATTTCTCCCTCAAGAGCAAGAACGCCGCTGGAATCACGGACGTGAAACTCTCGGCCAACGCGGGCCAGAAGAACACCGTCATCCTCTTCTTCCCGCTCGCCTTCACCAGCGTCTGCACCACCGAGATGTGCGACATCACCGCCGGCCTTTCCGCCTACTCCGGCCTGAATGCCGACGTGATCGCCATCAGCGTGGATAGCCCCTTCGCGCAGGAAGCCTGGGCCAAGCAGCACAACATCGGCATCACCATCGCCAGCGACCTCAACAAGAAGACCGCCACCGATTACGGCGTGCTGCTGCCTGACCTCGGTGGGTTCGGTGCCGTCAGCGCGCGCGCAGCCTTCGTCGTGGACAAGGCGGGTGTCGTGCAATACAGCGAGCAGACCGCGACCGTGAAGGACCTGCCGAACTTCGCCGCCGTGAAGGAAGTGCTGGCCAAGCTCCAGTAACCCGAGTGGCCCTCGCATCGTCCAAGTCACCACTATGAAAACTCTCTCCCTCCTCTGCACCGCCGTTGCCGCGCTGGCCCTCACCGGCCTGACCGCCGCTGCGGCCGAACTCAAAGCAGGCGACCCCGCTCCGGACTTCAAACTCCAAGGCAGCGACGGCAAGACCTACAGCCTCGCCGATTTCAAGGGCAAGAAAGCCATCGTCATCGCGTGGTTCCCGAAAGCTTTCACGGGCGGTTGCACGGCTGAGTGCAAGGCCCTCAAGGCGGACGGCGCGGTCCTCCGCAAGTTCGACGTGGCCTACTTCACCGCCAGCGTGGACGCCGTCGAAGGTGAAAAGGGCAACGCCGCCTTCGCGAAATCCCTCGACCTCGACTACGCCATCTTGAGCGACCCGAAGAAGGACACCGCCAAGGCGCTCGGCGTGCTGAACGAAAAGGGCATGGCCTCCCGCTGGACCTACTACATCGGCAAGGACGGCAAAATCCTGCACGTGGACAAGGCCGTGAAGCCCGCCACGCACGCCACGGACATCGCCGCCAAGCTCAAAGAGCTCGGCGTGGCAGAGAAGAAGTAAGCCGGAACCCCATCTCATCGCCCCCGCTCTCGCCAAGAGCGGGGGTTTTTGTTAGCGTAGGACGCATTCATCATTGCGACCATGAGTTCCTACCGCTATTGCACTCCCGCCTCGGCAGACACGCCTCACACTCATGAGTGATATCCTCGTCATCGGCCACCGTAATCCAGACACGGACGCCATTTGCTCGGCCATCGGCTACGCCGAGTTCAAGCGCCGCACCGGCATGCGCAACGTCGAGGCCGCGCGGTGTGGCGACACCAACGACCGCATTGATTTCGTTCTCAAGACGTTCCTCGTCCCGCCGCCGCGCTTCGTCTCGGACGTGTCGCCAAAGGTCCGCGACGTCATGCAATCCAATGTCGTCGCGGTCTCCCCCACCGCGTCCATCGCCGAGGCGCTGGGAATCATGGACGACCGCAACATCCGCGTGCTGCCCGTGCTCAACGAGGATCGCACCTGCCGCGGCCTGCTCTCCCTCTTCAAGTTGAGCAAGTTCTTCTTCCCTTCCGGCACCGGCCTCTTCGATTCGCGCCGGGTCGTCTCCTCCGTCCGCAATCTCGCTCGCACGCTCGATGGTAAAATGCTTTTCTCCGTCGATCCGGACCGCGAGGAAGACCTCATCCTCATGGTCGGCGCGATGAGCTTGGAATCCTTCTCCGAACGCCTCGCCAGCTACCCGCATGAGAAGCTTATCGTCGTCGTGGGCGACCGCTGGGACATCCAAAACATCGCCATCCGCGAGCGCGTGCGGTTGGTCATCGTCACGGGTGGCCTGCAAGTGGAGCCGAAGACCGTCGAGGCCGCGAAGAAGAACGAGGTCAGCCTCATCCTCTCGCCGCACGACTCCGCCACCACCTCCATGCTCTGCCGTGGCGCGATTCCCGTGAGCCACATGCTCCACGAGCACTTCCTCACCTTCCGCGAGGACGAATCCCTCACCGAGGTGCAGCCCATCGCGACCGCGTCCATCTTCCAGGCTTTCCCCGTGCTGGATCAATCCGGCCGCACCGTGGGCATCCTGTCCAAGTCCGACTTCCTGAAGAAAGTGGACCGCAAGCTCATCCTCGTGGACCACAACGAGCTTTCCCAAGCCGTCGCCGGAGCGGACAAGGTCGAGATTCTGGAAATCATTGACCACCACCGCATCGGTGCGCTGACCACGCAGCAGCCCATCCTCTTCCGCAACGAACCCGTCGGCTCCACCAGCACCATCGTCGCCGACTGCTTCTTCCGCTACAACGTCGAGCTGCCGACCAGCATCGCGGGCCTGCTCCTCGCCGGCCTCGTCTCCGACACGCTCAACCTCACTTCGCCCACCACCACTGAGCGCGATGCGGAAATCCTCGCCAAGCTGGAAACCATCTCTGGCGTCAACGCCACCGAGTTCACCGAGAAACTGTTCGCTTCCGGCTCCGTGCTCACCACCAAGCCCGCCGCGCAGGCCATCACCAATGACTGCAAGGAATATCTCGAAGGCGGACGAGCCTTCAGTGTCGCGCAAATCGAGGAACTGGGGTTCGACCAATTTTGGAAGCGCAAGGCCGAGGTGCTGGCCGCGCTGGAGGAACACCGCGCGGAGCATGGCTACTTCTTCGCCGCGCTACTGGTGACCGATGTGGTGCTGCAAAGCTCTCTGCTGCTGCTGGCGGGCGCGAAGACCTTCGTGGAAAAGGTGGATTACCCCAAGCTCGAACCCGGCATCTTTCAGCTCGACGGCGTCGTCTCCCGCAAGAAGCAACTCCTGCCCTACCTCACCCACGCGCTCGCGCAGGTGAAGGCGTGAGCGACCGGCGGGATTGAGGTCCGAGCCTGACGAGCATCCGGCCGGGCCATGTCTGCGCGCAAGGGCCGGGGGCGAAACCCAAACCAACTGCCAGCAACGAGGAGGCCGAACACGGTGTAGCAGACCACGAACACCCAAGGCGGGGCTTGATAGAAGAGGAGTTGGTCTAGCCAGTGGCTGGCGAATGTCCCTTCGTAGGTAATCTCGCCAGCTTGGTCGCGGAGCCGCATCTCCAGCGTCGTCAACGGGCAAACCACTCCGAACCACGCCTCCGCGACCACCACGCCGATCGCCACGCGATGGGTTAAGCACAACCACGGGTTGCGAATCCATGCCCACTTGCGAAAACCTACCAACAGGACGAGCTCCAAACCAAAGATCACGAACGCGACGAACGCCACGTGCGTCATCAGCACGAGGTCGGCAAGCCAGCGGAGGAGGGTGCTGGGGTGCATCCAGGCTCATTAGGATCCGTGCCCATCGGTCTCAGTCCGGGGTTGAGGCCGGGGTTGGGAGATTTAACAATTCATTGCTGGCCGCTCGCGCCGGGGTTGGTTAAATCACCGGCGGTTCCCGCAGGATGCTTGCATCCAAAACGGGGCGCGGGCACAACCCTCCACAGCAACTCAGACGCACATGGCTGACTCCAACGGCAAACGCGACCACTTCATCGGCGTGGACCTCGGCGGCACGAAGATTCTGGCCGGCGTCTTCTCACCGCAGCTCAAGTGCCTCGGCAAGGTGAAGATGAGCACCAAGCCCGAGCGCGGCCCCGAGGGCGTGCTCGAACGCGTGACCCGCTGCGTGCAGGAGGTCGTGGACGAGTGCGATCTGACCTTCGACAACATCAAGGCCGTCGGCATCGGCGCGCCCGGCGCGGTGGACCCGGAGGAAGGCCGGATTATTTTCGCGCCGAACCTCAAGTGGGAGGACGTGCCGCTCAAGCGGGTGCTGGAGAAGCAGCTCGGCCTGCCCGTCTTCGCCGAGAACGACTGCAACGCCTGCGCGCTCGGCGTGTATGAAACGGAACTCGACCCCAAGCCGCGTTCGATGGTGGGCATCTTTCTGGGCACGGGCATCGGCGGCGGCATCGTGCTGGACGGCAAGCCTTACTCGGGCTTCAACCGCACTGCCGGCGAAATTGGCCATATGGTCTTGGAGGTGAACGGCCCCAAGTGCGGTTGCGGCAACAAGGGCTGCTTCGAGGCGCTGGCCAGCCGCACCGCGCTCTTCCGCAAAATCCAGACCGCCGTGAAGGACGGGCAGAAGACCGTGCTCACGGACATGCTCGGGCCGGACTTGACGGACATGAGGAGCGGCGACCTCCGCAAGGCGCTTCGGCGCGGCGACAAGTTCGTCGAGCAAATCGTCGAGGAGGCAGCCGAATACACCGGCATCGCCGTCGCCAACGTCATCAACCTCCTCAATCCCGAAGTCATCGTGCTCGGCGGCGGCGTGATGGACCAACTCGCCGACGAGATGATGTCCATCATCATCGAGACTGCTAGGGATTACGCCCTCACCGGCACGATAAAGGGGATCGAGATCATCGCCAGCAAGCTCGGGGATGACGCAGGCATCACGGGCGCGGCGGTGCTGGCGAAGCGGGAGAGCAAGTGACGAAGTAATTAGCGCTTCGTCCTGTGAACACCGACCCTGAGCACTTCGCCGCTGCGAATCACTTATCGCCTATCACTCATCGCTCGCCCGCTCGCCGCGCCGTCATCGACATCGGGACCAACTCCGTGAAGTTGCTCGTCGCGGATGTTTCGCGTGACGCCGTTGAGCCAGTCTGGGAAGGCAGCGAGCAAACCCGCTTGGGTCGAGGCTTCTACGAGGATCACCGTCTTCGCCCCGAAGCCATCGCGGACACCGCCAAGGCGGTCGCGCACTTCGCTAGTTTCGCCAACGAGCAAGGTGCGGGAAGCATTCGCATCGTCGCCACGAGTGCCGCGCGGGATGCCGCCAACGCGGCGGACTTGCTCGACGCCGTCCGGAGCGCCTGCGGCCACGTGGTCGAAGTTATCAGCGGTGAGCAGGAGGCCGACTGGGCATTTCAAGGCGTGCTCACGGACGCATCGTTGCGCGACCAACCCGCGCTCATCCTCGACGTGGGCGGCGGCAGCACGGAGTTCATCCTCGGTGATGCGGGTCAGTCCATGTTCCGACAAAGCTTCAAGCTCGGCACGGTGCGCTTGCTGGAATCCACCCCACTCTCCGATCCGCCAACCGCCGCCGAATTCGCCGCCGTGCGCGCCCAGCTTCGCAGCTTTCTCGACCGCGAGGTCCGGCCACAGCTTGCAGCGCATTTGGATGTGAGTCGGCTGATGAAGCTGATGCTCGTCGGCACCGGCGGCACCACCAGCATTCTCGCGCGCCTCGAATTACGTCTCCCTGATTATGACCGCGAGCGCATCGAGTCAGCTCGTTTCACGGCCGCGCGGGTGCGATGGCACGCCGAGCGGTTGTGGCAAATGCCGCTGGCCAATCGCCGTGAACTCGCCGGTCTCCCGGCCAATCGCGCGGACGTGATTCTCTTCGGGGTCGCGATTTACGAGGCCGTGATGGAGTCATTCGGCATTAGCACACTGCGCGTCAGCACGCGGGG
>SIBB01000177.1 GCA_009695395.1 Pedosphaera sp.
GGGCGCGTGGTTCGCGCGCAATGGCTACGTCTGCATGGTCGTGGACACCGTTCAGCTCGGTGAAATCGAGGGCATCCACCACGGCACGCATACCAAGGATATGTGGTGGTGGAACTCGCGCGGTTACTCCGCCGCCGCTGCTGAGGCGTGGAACTGCATCCGTGCGCTCGATTATCTCCAGTCGCGCAAGGACGTGGACGGCGAGCGCCTCGGCGTCACGGGTCGCAGCGGCGGCGGCGCTTACTCGTGGTGGATTGCCGCGCTTGACGAACGCATCAAGGTGGCCTGTCCCACCGCTGGCATCGTGGACTTGCAGAGTCACGTCGTGGACGGCTGCGTCGAGGGCCACTGCGACTGCATGTTCATGGTGAACACTTACCGCTGGGATTACGCGCAAGTCGCCGCGCTCATGGCTCCGCGCCCGTTGCTCATCGTCAACACCGACAAGGACACCATCTTCCCGCTCGACGGCGTGGTGCGCCTGCACGAGCGCGTGCGCGGCATTTACGACCTGCACAACAAGCCCGACCAGCTCGGTCTCGTCCTCACCGAAGGGCCGCACAAGGACACGCAGGAGCTGCAAGTCCCCGTGATGCGCTGGTTCAACAAGTGGCTGAAGAAGAACGAAGCCCCCGTGCCCAACTACGCGGAGAAGCTCTTCACCGGGCAGCAACTGAAAGTCTTCGAGCAGCTCCCTGCCGACGAAATCACCAGCAAGTGCTACGAGCATTTCACCCGGCTCGCGGTGGACTCGGCGGGCTTCGACCCGAAGAAGGCGATGGCTGAACTGTCGCAGAAAACTTTCGGCGGCTGGCCCACCGCGAGCGCTCCGACGAACGTTCGCCAACTCGCCTCCACCGTGACCGACGGCGTGCGGCTCACCGTTCACGAGTTCGACAGCGAGAGCGGCATCCGGCTGCGCTTCTACCTCGCGCAGCCGACCGCTGCCGCGCCGAAGTCGCTGCACCTCGAGACCGTGGACGACGCGAACTGGCAGCAGCAGTTGCAGCTCGCGAAGGTGGGATTTGCCAGCGCGTTCGGTGAGGAGTTGGCCCGCGCCGGCATTGACCCGAAGTCGCCCGTCGCGCCGGAGCAGCAGAAGCAGTTCGCCGGCTGGATGCGCTATATCCGCGACCACCAGGCGGCTTACATCACGTTCGCTCCGCGTGGCGTCGGCATGACTGCGCTCGGCGGCGACAAGCGTTATCAGACGCAGATGCGCCGTCGCTTCATGCTGCTCGGCGAGACCGTCGCCAGCTCGCAGGTGTGGGACGTGCATCGCGCCTCGGAAGCCGCGCGGGCGTTGCCGGGAATGGGCGAGCTGCCGCTGCACTTCCACGCCAGCCCGGAGATGACCGAGGTCGCGACGTTCGCAGCGATCTTCGAGCCGAAGCTCGTCTCGCTCACGCTGTCGCAACCGCCGCGCGACGACAAAGCCGCGCCGGATTTCCTCAACTGGTCGCGCATTGTGACGCCCGGCCAGTTGCTCACGCTTGCCGAGCAGAAGACGAAGGTGAACCTGCCGAAGAAGCGGTAGGGCGACTGGCCGGCTCGGACGAGCCTTGTGAGGCGCGTCACCTGCTGTCACCTTCCGCGCGATGCTGGTAACGCCGCCCGCTGAACTTCAGAAACTCCTCTCCGCCACGCCGGAGCTGGCTCGGGCGTTCCTTGTCGGCGGCTGCGTGCGGGACGCGTTGCTCGGACTGTCGGTGAAGGATTTCGACCTCGAAGTTTTTGGCGTGAGTTACGAGCGGCTCGCCAAGGCGCTCCGGCGCTGGGGCAGGGTGGACTACGTGGGCCAGTCCTTTGGAGTTGCGAAGCTCACGACTGGCAGCGGGCTGGCGTATGACTTCGCCATCCCGCGTCGTGACCGCAAGGTGGCTCTCGGGCACAAGGGATTTGAGGTCGAGTTCGACGCGGACATCACGCCGCAGGAGGCTGCGAGCCGCCGGGACTTCACCATCAACGCGCTCATGTTCGACCCGCGCTGCGGCGAGGTGCTGGACTTCTTCGGTGGACAGGCGGACCTGCGCGACCGCGTGCTCCGGCACACGAGCGACGCGTTCGCAGAAGACCCGTTGCGCGTGCTGCGCGGGATGCAGTTCGCGTCGCGTTTCAACCTGCGCGCCGCGCCCGAGACGGTCGCGCTGTGTCGCAGCATCAAGGCGAGCTTCGGTGAACTCGCGGTGGAGCGCGTGGGCGATGAGTGGTTCAAGTGGGCGGCGAAAAGCGTCGTGCCGTCCGTGGGCCTGCGCTTCCTCGCGGACACGGAATGGATCGAGCACTTCCCCGAGCTCGCTGCGCTGCGCGGCACACCGCAGGACCCGGAGTGGCATCCGGAAGGCGATGTCTTCACCCACACGGGACACTGCTGCGACGCGCTCGTGAAGCTGCCGCAGTGGCAGGCGGCGGATGAGCCATCGCGCATCGCGTGGATGCTCGCGGTGCTGGCGCATGACTTCGGCAAGCCGGCCGTGACGCACGAGGCGTTGCGCGACGGGCGCATGAGAATCGTTTCGCCGGGGCATGAGCAGGGCGGCGTGGAGCCGGCGCTGAAATTTCTGGAACGTATCCACACGCCGCACGCCATCCGCGACCGCGTGCCCCCGCTGGTGGCGAATCATCTCGCGCACATGCAGCCGGTGACTGACCGAGGCGTGCGGCGGCTGGCGAAGCGGTTGGAACCGGAGACCATCGCGAGCCTGTGCGTCATCGTGACGGCGGACCACAATGGTCGTCCGCCCAAGCCGTCGTGCGTGCCGGAGGGCGTGAAGGCGCTGATGGCGAAGGCGGAGGAGCTTCGTGTCCAGGACAGCGCGCCAAAGCCGATTCTACAGGGCCGGCACTTGATTGCGGCCGGGATGATGCCGGGCAAGGAGTTCAAAGCCATCTTGCAGGATGCGTTTGAGGCGCAACTGGAAGGGCAGTTTGGCGATGTGGAAGGAGCGGAAGCGTGGCTGCACAACCGTATCTCGCGTGCGGGAGACGCCATGCCGTTGAGCGGGTAGGGCCCACGGAATCTTCACCCTGTGGGGGAACGATGGGGCCGCGCCTGCGGCCCGTCAGGCGAACAACTCATCCATCGGCGTGCCACGCGGGAGGATGGGGTGCGGACGGCCTTGGAGGTCATCGTAGTTTTTCGTCACGTCGATACCGAGGTGGCGATACATCGTGGCGAGCACGTCTTGTGCAGTCTTGGGATTCTCCGCGGGGAAGGCACCCTGCTTGTCCGATGCGCCGACGACGCGTCCGCCCTGAATGCCGCCACCGGCGACGGCGGCGCTGAAGACGTTCGGGTAGTGGTCGCGTCCGCCCGTGGCGTTCACGCGCGGCGTGCGGCCGAACTCGCCCCAAGCGATGACCATCGTGGTGTCGAGCATCCCGCGTTGGTCGAGGTCTTCGATGAGCGCGGTGTAGGCGCGGTCCCAGCGCGGGAGGAAGCCGTCGCGCATGGTCTCGTAACCCTTCACGTGCGTGTCCCACCAGCGGAGGTCCACGGTGACGAGGCGCACGCCGGACTCAACGAGACGGCGGGCGAGGAGCATCCGCTGGCTCCACGCAGGCACGCCGCAGCGATCGGGTGTGGGCGCGATGTATTCGGGCATGAAGCCGTAGCGCTCGCGAATTTTCAGCGGCTCGGCGTCCAGGTCGAAGGCTTTGCGCGCGTCGGGGCCGCCGACGATGTCCCACGCCTTTTGCTGGAAGCTGTCCATCGCGCCCATCGTGCCGGAGGCGTCCACGTCGCGGCGGATTTGGTCGAAGCTGCCAAGGAGCTTGCGGCGTTCATCGAGCCGGTCGAAGGAGAGTCCGTCCACGGGGGAAAAATTCGGGAGGGAGAACGGGCCGTCCTTCGCGGGATCGGCTTGTGTCTCGAAGGCTCCGTAGCGGGAGCCGAGGTAGGCGGGGCCGCTGCCGGGGAGGTTGCGCGGGATGATGACGTAGGGCGGGAGCTTGGGGTTGAGGTGGCCGAGTTCCTTCGCCACGATGGAGCCGCAGCTCGGGTAGGCGTTTTGCTCGACGTTCTGTCCGGGAGCGTGGCCGGTGAACATGATTTGGTCGCCGGCAGAATGGCCGGCATCCGTGTGGTGCAGGCTGCGGATAACGGAATACTTGTGTTGAATCTTCGCCGACATCGGCAGGAGGTCGCAAATCTGGACGCCCGGGACGCTCGTGCGCATCGCGCCGAACGCGCCGCGATAGTCCTGCGGGGCGTCGGGCTTCGGGTCCCATGTCTCGTGCTGGCTGGGGCCGCCGCGCATCCAGAGGATGATGACGGACTTGTCGCGCGATGGGCTGCCGCCGGCGGCCTTGGCCTGTGCCTCCATGCGGAGGAGGTTCGACAGTGATAGGCCCGCGAAGCCGAGGAAGCCTGAGCGGAGGAAGCCGCGGCGGTCAGCGCGCAGCAGGCGACGGAACTCGGGGCAGCCGATGTGTTCAGGGCGGAGGTTAATAGGCTTAGCGAATTAGTGGTTGAACAGAAACTCTTTGCTGCTCACCAGCGCCCAGACGATGTCCTCGTAGGCTTCGCGCTTAGCCTTCTTCTTCAAGTCGACGTCGGCGGCCTTCGTGACTTTCTTCTCGATGTGCTCCTTCGCGGTGTTGGCTTCGCTGGACTCGGCCTGGCGGCTGAACGCCCAGAGGTAGAGTTCGTTGACCTTGGCTTCGTCGTTGCGCTTGTCATCGGCGGCGAGGGTGG
Organism: Pedosphaera sp.; assembly: GCA_009695395.1. Taxonomy (GTDB): domain Bacteria; phylum Verrucomicrobiota; class Verrucomicrobiia; order Limisphaerales; family SXTU01; genus SXTU01. The sequence continues at coordinate 4,697 of SIBB01000177.1, forward strand.
CGGCGCGCCCCTTCTCGGCAGTGAGTTTGGCCTGAATGTCCTTCGAGTTCAGGAGGTGCAGGCTCTGCGCGAGGCTGGCGTCCTGGGAGCGTTCGCAGGCGCAGGCGCTGGCGGAGTCGGGACGCCCGAAGACTTGGAGGAAGTAACTGCTGCTGTTGTAGCTGTTGTCCGGGAGTTGCACGGCGCGCGTGCCGGCGGGGAGGTTGGCCCAGCTTGCCTCGGACTTGGTGACGGTGTTGATGGCGTCGAAGAGGACTTCGGCACTGAGGCGTTTGGGGTAGTAGCGGGAGAAGTTCTGTTTGTCCCCGGCGTTGTGGCTGTTGGGAATCGCGCTCAGCTGGTAGGTCGAGCTGCTGACGATGGTGCGGACGAGCTTCTTGAGGTCGAACCCGGACTCAATGAAGGACTTCGCCAGCGCGTCGAGCAGCTCGGGGTTCACAGGCGGGTTGGTCTCGCGCATGTCGTCTTCCGGCTCGACGAGGCCGCGGTTGAAGAAGTGCTTCCAGTAGCGGTTCACCAGCGAGTGGGCGAAGAAGGTGTTGTCTTTCTTGCCGAGCCAGTCGGCCAGCGCGTGGCGGGCGTCTTCGTCGGCGGGGATGTCGAGGGGCTTCTCGCCGAGGCCAGCGGGCTTGAGGGCGACGTTGTTTTTCTTGTTCGCCATCGTGGGTGCGCCGCGCTTGGCGAAGACGAGTTCCTCGCCGGGCTGCGAGCCGGGCTTGCGGCTGACTTGGCTGAAGAACGCGCCGAAGCTGTAGTAGTCCGCCTGGCTCCACTTCTCATAAGGATGGTGGTGGCACTGGGCGCATTGGAGGCGCAAACCGAGGAAGAGCTGCGCAGCGTCTTCGAGCTGGTTCTGCGCAGTCTTCACTTGGCGATACCAAGCGACCGGCGGGTTTTCGGCGATGTCGCCGGACGCGGCGAGGACTTCGCGCGTGAACTGGTCGTAAGGTTTGTTGCTCGCGAGGCTGTCGCGAATCCACGCGTGGAAGGCGAACGTGCCGCGCATATACGGCTCGGTGCGGCCGTTGATGGAGGAGCGCTGGTTGCGGAGGAGCGCGCCCCAGAAGTTGGCGAAGTAATCCGCGTAGTCGCCGCTGGCCAGCAGGCGGTCAATCAGCACATCGCGCTTGCTGGCAGACTTGTCGGCGAGGAAGGCGGTCGTCTCGTCGGCGTTGGGCAGGCGGCCGGCGAGGTCGAGTGTCAGGCGGCGGATGAAGGTCGCGTCGTCCGCGATTTCGCTGGGCGGCAGGCCGATGCGCTTGAGCTTCTTGAAGACAGATTCATCCACGAAGTTTTTGGCGATGGGCAGGTGCTGCACCGGCGCGCCGAGCGGCACGGTGGCGCGGAACACGGCTACCTTGGACTGGTAGCGAATCATGATGCCCACGTCGCCGGGTTGGCTGGCGAACTTCACGAGGCCGGACGGTTCGGCGGTGGCCATGTCCTTGTCGTTCGCCTCAAAGAGCGCGCCGCGTGTCACGTCCTCGATGTGGCCATCGGAGTAGCGCGCGATGACCGTGAGTTGCTGCTCGGCCTGCGGCAGCATCGTGCGCTCCTTCGGGAAGACTTCGATGCGCGTGACGACGGGGTCTTTGGGGTCGCCGTAGGCCATGCCCTGCGCAATCCAGCGCTTGAGGAGGTTGTAATCGTAGGAGCCGAAATCCAGCCGTGTGCCGCCGCCGTGCGGGACGACGCCCGCGGCCTTGAGCAGCAGCAGGCTCGTGTCCGGCGCGGCGGTGGAGAGCCGGCGTCCGCGCGCTTCCTTCACGAGATACTCGTAGTCCTCTTGCGGCTCGAAACCGAGGAGCGAGAGGCGAAAGCCATTTTGCCCGCCGCTCTTGCCGTGGCAGCCGCCGCCGTTGCAGCCGGCCTTGGTGAAGATTGGGACGATGGAGTTCGCGAAGTTGATGGCGGGGACAATCTTGAAGTTCTCAACCGACACGCTCGCCGTCGCGGTGAGGCCCTCGGGCGACTTCGCGGTGATAGTGGCGGTGCCGTCGCCGATGGGCGTGAGGTAGCCGGACTTGTCCACGTCCACGACCTTCAGCGGCTTGATGGTGTAAGTGACCTTGCTGGTGTAATCACTCTCCACGCCGGACGCGTGCCGGGCGTGGACGAGCAACTGCACGCGGGCGTCGGCGCCCTTGAGCGCGAGCGTCTTGGCGGCGGAGTCGGTGGGTTGGGTGAAGAGTTCGAGGCTGACGGCTTTGTCCACGGTGGGCTTGGCGGCAGCGCTCTTCGTCGAAGAGGGCGCGGCGGAGGCCAAGGTCAACGTCGCGGCGAGGGCGAAGGAGCAGAGAACGGTGTGTGTTGTCATAGCTGAATCTCCAAAGGCCGACGGGAGGACGGAGGAGCTATTCAAGGGAACTCGATTTTTGCCAAACTTTGCGCCCGGAGAGTTGGTTCCAAGTCAAAAGCGGATGCCACGCAGCAGT
>SIBB01000178.1 GCA_009695395.1 Pedosphaera sp.
CCAAGGAGTCCGTCCGCGCCCGCATGGAGGACCGCGAGATGGGCATCAGCTACACCGAGTTCAGCTACATGCTGCTTCAGGCGTTCGACTTCTACGTGCTCGCGCGCGACCACGGTTGCGACCTGCAAATCGGGGGCTCCGACCAGTGGGGCAACATCACGGCGGGCACTGACCTCATCCGCAAGAAGCTCGCGCGGCCCGCGTGGGGCCTGACGCTCCCGCTCATCACGAAGGCCGACGGCACGAAGTTCGGCAAGACCGAGGCCGGCACCATCTGGCTCGATGCGCGCAAGACCAGCGTCTATCGCTTCTACCAGTTCTGGATCAACACCGATGACCGCGACGTCATTCGCTACCTGAAATACTTCACCTTCCTCAGCCGCGAGGACATCGAGGCGCTCGAAACCGCGCACACCGCAAACCCCGGAGCTCGCACGGCGCACCGCGCCTTGGCGAAGTCCGTGACCGACCTGCTCCACGGCGAGGCTGCGACGCAGGAAGCCATTCGCGCGAGTGAAGTCCTCTTCGGCGCACCGCTGGATGGCATCTCCGAAGCCACGTTCAACGACATCGTCGGCGAAGTCCCCTCCAAGCCCATCGAGTCCGCGAAGCTCGCTGATGCCGGGACTTCCCTCGTCGAGTTGCTCGTCCACGCCGGGCTGGGCCAATCCAAAGGCCAGGCGCGCAAGGATGTCGAAGGCGGCGGCATCTACGTGAACAACGTCCGCGAGATGAACCCCCAGCGTGCGCTCACCACCGCCGACCTGCTCTTCGGCAAACACGTCCTGCTGCGGAAGGGGAAGAAGAACTACACGGTGCTGACGGCATCGTGAGCAGCGGGCTGATCCGCGCCCTTCCTGCCGCGGCAAGAATGTCGCGCTCGCGGCTTCAGCTCGGCGGGTGTTCCGTCTCGTCAACAGGATGGACCTCCTCCGTCTTCGCCGCGTCGCGTTCGAGGAACTGCACCACCTTCCAGAACGCGAAGCCCACGATGCTCAGGGCCATCACCGCCCAGAGCGTGCCCACCGCCACATCGTGCCGCCGCTCCGTGGACACTCCGCGCAGTGCGAGCACGAATCCCGCGACCGTGCCGACCGAGAGCAGCGCGACGAAGCCCACCACCAGTTTCACCGGCGGCTTGCACCCCTTCGCGAGTGCGCGGAAGAAGGCCCGCTCAGCCACATACCACGACGCGCCCGTCACGGCGGCGGACACCAGCAGCGTCCAGAGGGACAGCTCGAAGCGCACCGTGGGATTGACCGACTTGAGCGACTCGACGAACCCGGCGGTGATCCCGAGGCTCCCCGCCCCGGCCCATTGCACCAGGCGGAGAAAATCGTGCTTGGACTTAGGATCAGGATGGGTCTCCACGAGAAGTCTCAGCCTCAATCAAACATCTTCCCCGGATTCAGAATGCCGTGCGGGTCGAGGGCCTTGCGCAGCTCGCGGTGGACGCGCATCGAGGCGGGGCCGATGAACTTGGGCAGGAATTCCTTCTTCGCCAGCCCAACGCCGTGTTCGCCGGTGATGGTGCCGCCGAGCCGGATGGCCTCGTCGAAGATCTCCTTGAACGCGTCGTGGACGCGGTGCATCTCCTCCTTGTTTCGCTCGTCCGTGAGGAACGTGGGGTGAAGATTCCCGTCGCCCATGTGGCCGAAGGTGCCGACGCGCAGGTTGTATTTCTTCGCGATGACGGCGACGAACCGGACCATCTTTGCCAACTCGCTGCGCGGGACGGTGGCGTCTTCGAGGATGGTCGTGGGCGCGAGTCGGGCAAGCGCGCTGAAGGCACTGCGGCGCGCGGCGGCGAGCTTGTTCGCCTCGGCTTCGTCCTTGGCGATGCGCACTTCCATCGCGCCGTTCTTCTTCGCCAGCTCAACCATCTTCGAGGCCTCGTCGGCGACGGCGGCGGGGTGGCCGTCCGTCTCCATCAGCAAGAGCGCTTCGCAGTCGAGCGGCAGCCCGACCTTCGCAAAGTCCTCGACGCAGTGGATGGTCGTGCGGTCGAGGAACTCCAGCGTGCAGGGGATGATTTGGGCGGCGATGATGTCGCTGACGGTCTGCGCGGCGGCGTCCATGGCGCTGAAGGTGGCGACCATCGTCTGCTTGGCGGCGGGCTTGGGGATGAGTTTCAGCAACACCTTCGTCATCACGCCCAGCGTGCCTTCGCTGCCCACGAAGAGGTCTTTCAGCGAGTAGCCCGCGACGTCCTTCACGCACTTGTTGCCGGTGAAGAGCACTTCGCCATCGGGCAGAACCACTTCGAGGCCCATAACGTAGTTGCGGGTGATGCCGTATTTCAGGCCGCGCAAGCCGCCGGAGTTTTCCGCCACGTTGCCGCCGATGGTGGAGATCTTCATCGAGCCAGGGTCGGGCGGGTAGAAGAGGCCGACGGCGGCAGCGGCATCCGCGACGGCGAGCGTGGTCACGCCCGGTTCGACGAGCATGGTGAGATTTGCGCGGTCCACTTCGAGGATGCGGTTCATCCGCGCGGTGCACATCACGATGCAATCGCGCGAGGGCAGGCTGCCGCCGCTGAGGCCCGTTCCGGAGCCGCGCGTGACGACGGGGGTGCGCGTGGTGTTGGCCAGCTTGAGGACGCCGACGATTTGCTCCGTGGTCGTGACGAAGGCCACACAGCCGGGCATCTGGGTCATCGCGGCGGTCCCGTCGAACGCGTAGGGGATGAGGTCTTCCTTCGAGGTGAAAACCTGATCGGCACCGACGACGGCGCGGAGTTGGGAGAGGGTGGCGGGGGCGAGGGGCATGACGGGAAAGTGATTAGTAGTCAGTTATTAGTGGGCACCGGCACGGAGACGGCGGACTGATAACTAATCAATATTGGGGGTTTCACGGTTTCACCGTGACGCGGTTCCAGTTCAAGTGATGGCGCTTGGCGTAGGCGGAGAGCACGCGTTCGTTTTCCATCAGCACCACCCGCACAACGGCGGAGTCGTCCGCGTAGCCGAACTCCACGTTGCTGTCGGGGATGAGGTCGCGCTGCTTGTGCGCGTAGGCCAGTGCGAAGGCGGCCTCGGCCACGACGAAGAGCGGCACGTCCTTGTCCGCACCCTCGATGTGGTCTTCGACCACATCGGCGAGGAATTCGAGTTGCTCCACGAGGTGTGGGAACTTCGGCGCGTTGATCTGTGCGAACTCGATCTTGAGCATCGGCAGCTTGCGGTGGATGCCCTCGAGAATCTTCGGCGTGACCTGCCCGGCAGCGCGGTGAACGAATTGAAGTATTTCAGCCATGCGCGAAGAATAGGGCAAAGAACGAAGGAAGACAAGCCGCAGGAGTTCCAGGGTAAGTTCACCGAGCCGGATGCCCGGAAACCTTGGGACGGAAAACGAGGTGGCGTGCTGGTTTGAGGCAGAACGCCGAATCGGCAGCGCAGCGGCCGGGTTGCAGAAGCCACTGGCCTCTCCCAAAAAAGAAGCGGGCAACGATTGCTCGCTGCCCGCTTCCAACCCCAACAACCAAACCAACTGCGCTTTTTCGACGAGACCCACCGGCCTTGCTTCAAAGATTTTCTGCCTATGCCGTTTTTGGCTTCTCTGGAAACTCGTCCGGCGATTCAAGTGTCCAAACTCCCTGAAAACTGTTCTGTTCCCATCCATGCGAATCCGCAATCTCAACCCCGCCGCCGATATCGGCGCGAGCGCGTGGTGGCTCGAACTCGACGGCCACCGCCTGCTCATGGACGCCGGCATCCACCCCAAGCACGAAGGGCGCGAGGGCCTGCCGTTGCTCGACCTGGTGAAGGACACCGATCTGGACGCCATCGCTCTCACGCATTGCCACCACGACCACGTCGGCAGCCTGCCCGTTGCCATCCGCCAGCACCGGCGCGCGCACGTCTTCATGACGGAGTTGAGCTATTTTATCGTCGAGCGGGTGCTCCATAATTCGGTGAACGTGATGCAACGCCAGCGCGAGGAGTCCGGCATCCGCGACTACCCGCTCTACACCCACGGCGAGCTGGATGAAATCTCGCCGCTCTTCCAAGGCTACAAATACAACCGCGAGATCCCGTGGGCGTTCCAGAAGTCACGGACAGATGCCTCATCACCCACCCTCGAATTCTTTGACGCCGGGCACGCGCTCGGCTCCGCCGGCATCCTCGTGCGCGGCAAGCGGGAGACCCTCTTCTACACCGGCGACGTGTGCTTCCGTGACCAGTCACTCCTGAAGGGCGCGCGCTTCGAGGACGTGAAAGCCGACGTGCTCATCATGGAAACCACGCGTGGCAACCGCGACGTGCCTACCACCTTCAGCCGCGAGGCCGAACTCGCGCGGCTCATCGAGGCCATCCGCGAGACGCTCAAGCGCAAGGGCAGCGTGCTCATCCCCACCTTCGCGCTGGGCCGCACACAGGAAATCCTCGCCGCGCTCGCGCTCGCGACCCGCGCCGGAAAGCTCAAGCACCAGCCCATCTACATCGGCGGCCTTGGGCGTGTCTTCACGGAGATTTACGACCTGGAAGCCCACCGTGCGAACCGCCTGCACAGCAACCTCCAGCTCCACGAGGCGTTGAACCTCATCGTGCTTGAGAAGGGCCAAGCCGAAATCATGAGGCTCACCGGAGGACGCATCTTCGTCATCACCGCCGGCATGATGAGCGAGCACACCGCCGCGCACGACCTCGCCGCCCGCATGATGGGCGACGAGCGGCACGGCATCTTCTTCGTGGGCTACGCGGATCCCGACTCGCCCGGTGGCCACCTGAAGGCCAGCACGCCTGGCGAACCATTCCTCTTCAGCCCCAGCGCCGGCCAACTCACTCGGAATTGCGAAGTGCGGGACTTCGATCTCTCCGCCCACGCGAACCGTGACGAACTGCTCGACTTCGTCGGCCAAGTCTCGCCCCGCACCGTCCTCCTCGGTCACGGCGACGCCGATGCGCGCGGCTGGTTTGCCGAGCAAATCGCAGAGCGGCACCCGAAAATCCGGGTGATTCAGCCCAGCCCCGGCCAGCTCGTTGAGGTGTGAGCGGGCGCATCGTGCCCCCGGGCAAGGCCTTGCCGCTTCACGGTTCGAGTGGAGAATGACGAAACAAGCGACCTGTAGACTTCGGGACAGTGAAAGGTCGTAACCGTCCTGCCCCTCCCATCCGGGGCAGCAAGAAAAGTCGGCCGCCACGAAGCTTGATTAGAGCGATTGTCTCTCTACACTCCGCCCGTCCCAAGCAAGTCGCTAGCGGTTTGGCTGGCAGTGGGAACAAAAAATATTATGGACGAGCAGCCGAAAATTCCGACGCCATCGCCCGTGCTTCTGCGCGAGCTCAACTACGCCTACACCCCCGTTGTCGCGTTCATCATCGTCGCCATCGTGGCGCTGGTGCTGTGGACCAAGCGGCTCGGCCCCACGACGCTCCTCGCAGAGGCGGAGACGATTGACGCCATCGTGTCCAGCCCGCAGCCCGGCGTGCTCGCGGAAGCCAGCAAGGACATCCGCATCTTCTCCAAGGTCGCCAGCGGACAGATTGTCACGCGCGTCGTCGGAGCGGACCCGAAGAACCCCATCCCGCTCACCGCGCCCATCGAAGGCATCATCACGAAGATTCACCGCTACCCCGGCGACACCAACGCCATCGTCGCCGCCGGCGAGCCGATCATGACCATCACCGCGCCGCGCCCTGACCGGCTCATCGCGTTCCTGCGCCAGCCGCTCACTTTTGATCCCAAGCCCGGCATGAAAGTGACCATCCGACCGCGCGCCCGCAGCCGGAAGACCTACGAGGCGACGATTGACAAGGTCAGCGCGCAGCTTGCCCCCATCCGCGGCGGTCTACTGCCGCCCGGCCAGACACGCGTCGAGCTGGGCCTGCCCATCATCATTGAGAAACTCCCCGCCGAGCTGAACCTCTACGCCGGCGAGATTGTGGATCTGACCATTCACCCCGGGGAAATCTCGGCAGTGAAGTAGCCGTCAGGTCGCCACGCTTCCAATACACGCGGGCGTCCCGTCAGGTCGCGATGCACTGCGACTGCGCGCCAGCCAGAGCCGCTGAACAAACTCTCCAGCGCGGTTTCCTGGCCATCGCCGAACTCCGCGAACAAACCGCCGCCGCCGTTCAGCCACGCCGGGGCCTCGCGCGCCAGCAGCCTGTAGAAATCCAAGCCGTCCGCTCCGCCGTCCAGCGCAGCATGCGGATCAAAATCGCGCACCTCGGCTTGCAGCGTCGCGATCTCGGCCGTCGGGATGTAGGGCGGGTTGGAAACGATGAGGTCGAAGCGAAGTCCCGCAGCCAGCGCGCCGAAGCCGTCGCCGTGGTGAAAGGAAATGCGTTCCGTCAGCCCGTGCCGCTGCGCGTTCGCTCGTGCAAGCGCGAGCGCTGCCTCTGAGATGTCGAGCGCGTGGACCTGCGCGGTCTTGCAGTGGGTCGCGAGCGCGATGGCTAGACAGCCCGTGCCCGTGCCGAAATCCAGAGCGATGGGCGTGGGTGAGGTGTTCTTGGTGAGTGCAGCGGCGGCCAGTTCCGCGAGCGTCTCGGTCTCGGGGCGCGGGATGAGAGCGTCGGGGCTGACGGAGATTTCCAAACCGCCGAAGGACGTGGAGCCGACGAGGTGCTGGAGCGGCTCGCGCTTGGAGCGGCGCTGCACGAGCGAGCGCAGCGCGGCGAGTTCCGGCTCGGCGAGCGCGCGGTCGTGGTTCAGATAAAGTTGCAGGCGCGGCAGCTTGAGCAGATGAGCGAGCAGCAGCTCGGCCTGCAAGCGCGGGGAGTCCACCCCGTGCCGTTGCAGGAATTCGGTGCTGCGTTGGATGACTTCGCGAAGGGTCATGCCGGCAGCGTAACGAACCCGGCGCACGACTCGAAGGCCTTTCGAGTGCTGTTTGCCCTTCTCAAGGCCCCGGCCAAATGCCAGCGAAGTCGCACCGCTGGAAGCCGGTCGCGTGACGGAATCCCGGAGTAGGACTCCCTACGGAGTTTCTCACCACCAGCCGTTGGCGATGTCGTAAGTCGGCGTCGCTGCCCCGTAGGTCTCGTAAACTGCAGGGAACTTGAAGAACTCGGCGTGGCCGTCGGAGAAAAACAGTGGCACGCGCCGCTCGCCACGATAGTTGTGCCACAAGGTGGAATTCAAAAGCGTGTTG
>SIBB01000179.1 GCA_009695395.1 Pedosphaera sp.
ACCCTCATGTGGCAGTGGTTGGCGCGACCGGCGCGGTCGGCGTCGAAATGATCAAGACGCTGGAGAAGCGGAACTTTCCGGTGGGCAAGCTCACCTTACTCGCCTCGGCCCGGTCGGTTGGCAAGAAGCTCCAGTTCCGGGGACAGGAGATCGCCATCACGGAGCTCACGAAGGATGCGTTCCAGGGCATTGACATCGCGCTCTTCAGCGCCGGCGGGGCCATCTCGAAGGAGTTTGCGCCCATCGCGGTGAAAGCCGGCTGCGTGGTGGTGGACAACTCCAGCGTGTTCCGCCAGGACCCGACCGTCCCGCTGGTCGTGCCGGAGATCAACGCCGACGACTGCGCGCGGCATCAGGGCATCATCGCCAATCCGAACTGCACGACAGCCATCACGCTGATGGCGTTGTATCCGCTGCATCAAGCATTCGGCGTCACGCGCATCTTCGCGTCGAGCTATCAGGCCGTATCCGGCACGGGCGCGAAGGCCCTCGAAGAACTGGAGCGCCAGGTGGACCAGATCGTGAAGAAGCAGCCCGTGACGAAGGAAGTTTACCCACATCAAATCGCCTTCAACGTCCTGCCGCAGGTGGATTCGTTCCTCGACACTGGCTACACAAAGGAAGAGATGAAGCTGGAGAACGAGGGCCGCAAGATCATGCACCACGCGAAGTTTCGCGCCAGCGTCACCTGCGTGCGCGTGCCGGTGTATCGCGCACACTCGGTGGCGGTGAGCGCCGAGTTCGAGCGGCCAGTCACGGTGGAAGCCGCGCGCGCCGTGTTGCTGAAGGCCCCCGGCCTCGATGTGGTGGATGACCCGGCGAACAAGATTTATCCGATGCCGCTTTTCGCCGCAGAGAAATACAACTGCGAGGTCGGGCGGCTCCGGCAGGACTGCGCGCTGGAAAATGGCCTCTGCTTCTGGGTCTGCGGCGATCAACTCCTCAAGGGCGCCGCGCTGAATGCGGTGCAGATAGCAGAAGTGCTGATGCGCTAAAGCGTTCGAGGAGGGAGATCAACCTGCGGCCTTGCAACGTTTGGCCCGCACCAAAGCCCTTCAATTCACTTTGCCCGCGCGCGTGTGCCCGCTAGCCTCGCGCCGTGTCGGAACCGATTTCCATTATCGTCCCCGTCTTCGAGGAGACTGATAACGTGCTGCCCATGGCTCGTGAGGTGACGGCGGCGTTTGCATCGGTGCCAAACGATTGGGAGTTGGTCTTCGTGGACGACGGTAGCCGCGACGCGACGTGGGAGAAGATTTGCGAGGCGGCCCGGGCGAACCCGCGCGTGCGCGGTGTGCGCCACACACGCAACGCGGGACAGAGCGCGGCGTTGTGGACGGGCATCCAGCACACGAACCGCCCGCTGCTCGCGACGTTGGACGGGGATTTGCAGAACGACCCCGCCGACCTGCCGCGACTTTTGAAGGAGCTCGAGTCCTGTGATTTTGCGTGCGGCTGGCGGCAGAACCGGCAGGACACATTCGTGCGCCGGGTGTCCTCGCGGCTCGCGCTGGCTGCGCGAAGCGCGGCGTTGGGTGCGGAGTTCCGCGACACTGGGTGCGCACTGCGGGTGTTTCGACGCGCTGCGCTGACGGGTGTTTTCGGTTTCAACGGACTGCACCGCTTCCTGCCGATTCTCGTGGCTGGCGGCGGCTTTCGCGTGCGCGAGGTGCCGGTTAGCCACCGGGCGCGCGTCGCCGGCGTCTCGAAATATGGCGTGTGGAACCGACTCGGGCGTGGCCTCTACGATTTGCTGGCCATCGCTTGGTATCAGCGGCGGCGTGTTCAGTCCGTGCCGGTGGAGCATACGGTTGTGCCGCATTGATCTCTTGTGGGGCAATTGGGCGCTTGTCTTCGCCAAGGCCGTTTCCTACGGCCCACTTCACCGGCGGGCAGAGCACAGCAGGCTCCACACCGCCTTCGCCGCGCGCACATTTGCTCCCGTGGCCCCGAGCGCGCCGATGATGCTCCCCATCTGTGACTGCATTTCCGCTCGCCGGGCCGGATTGCGCAGCAAGTCCAGCGCTGCCGCCGCGAGATTTTTCCCGGTCGCAGCGTCCTGCACGAACTCCGGAAACACCACCTTGCCGGCCAGCAGGTTTGGCATGGCGAGGTGTTTGACCGTGACGATGCGTTTCCCAATCTGATACGTGAGCCACGAGGTCTTGTAGAGCGCGACGGTCGGCACTTTGAAAAAGGCGCACTCCATCGTGACCGTCCCAGTGGAGGCGATGGCGATGGTGGCGGCGCGCAGTGCCTCCGGGAGGTTGCCCACCTGCACGTCCAGCCCGCGGAAGACTTGGCGGGCGAGGTTACGCGCTTGAGCGAGCGTTGTGCTGGCGGTGTCCGCCAGGTTCGCCTTGTCTATCGCGAAGGGGCGGCAGTGCTGGGCGAACACCGGCAGCAGCGCCTCCGACGGCAGCACGACGAGGAAGCCACTGTCCACCTCCGCCCCGATGCGCCGCGCCGCGTCGAGCATCGGCGGCAGGTGACGTGCGAGTTCGCCGGGGCGGCTGCCGGGCAACAGCAGCGTGAGGTGCTCGTGTGGCACTGGGCGCGGGCGTGGCTCCGGCTGGCCACGCCACTCAGCAAAGCGATCCAGCATCGGATGCCCGACAAATTCCACGCGCAGCTTCGGCGCGCGCTTCGCATACCAGTCCTTCTCGAAGGGAAAGATGGTCAGCAGCAGGTCGTAGTCGTCCGCCATCTTCGTCGCGCGACCGGGGCGCGAGGCCCAGACTTGGGGCGAGACGTATTGCACGATGCGCGGGTTCCACTGGCCCTTCGTGCGCGCAGCGTGTTTGCGCACCGCGTGGGCGAATCGGCGGTTGAAGCCGGAGAAATCCACACAGATGAGCAGGTCGGGCTGCTTCGCCACCGCCAACTTCAGCAACTTGTCAAAGATGCGCCGGAACTGGCCGTAGCTCTTGATGGCCTCCCACAGCCCGATGACCGCGTGCTGCGTCATGTCCACCGAGAGTTCCACGCCCGCAGCCGCCAGATTCGGTCCGCCCGCGCCGAAGAAATGCAGATCAGGCTTCGCGGGATGACAGTGGAATTCCGCCTCCGCGCGCAACGCCTGCACCAGCTCCGCCGCCAGCGCGTCGCCGCTCGGCTCGCCGGCAATCACCATGATGTTCGTCTCGGCCATGCGCTCAGTCGTGTTTCGCCGCGAGGCGTTCCCCCATTGCATTCCCCGCGAGCCAACCCGTCGTCCATGCCGCCTGAAAGTTGAAGCCGCCCGTGATGCCATCAATGTCCAGCAGCTCGCCTGCGAAGTAGAGACCGGGGCAAACCCGGCTCTCCATCGTCTTGAAATCCACCTCCGCCAGCCGCACGCCGCCGCACGTCACGAACTCCTCCTTGTTCATGCTCTTGCCCGTCACGGTGAACTCCGACTCCACCAGCAGCCGCGCCAACGTGTGCAACTGCGCCTTGTTCAGCCCCGCCCACTGCGTCTGCGGCGCGATGCCCGCCGTCGTCACGAGCCGCTCCCACAGCCGCGATGGCAGCCCGCCCAGCGCCACGTTGGAAACCTGCCGCGCCCCCGTCAGCCCGCGCTGCGCCTGCGCAAGCGCGATGACGCTCTCGAAGTTGTGGTCCGGCAGCCAGTTCACGCTCAGCGAAAAAGTGTAAGCAAACGCCGCCAATTCGCGGGCGCCCCACGCCGAGAGCCGGAGAATCCCCGGCCCGCTCAAGCCCCAGTGCGTGATGAGCACCGGCCCCGTCTCCTTCAACTTGGTCCCCGCCACACTCACCGTCGCCCGCTCCACCGCCAGCCCCGACAAGCCTTCCAGCCGCTTGTCCGCGATGTGAAACGTGAACAGCGACGGCACCGGCGGCGCCAGCGTGTGCCCGAGCGACGCCGCCAAAGTATCCGCTGCCTTCGCCCCGCCGGTGGCTAGCAACAGCGCATCGCAAACCAACCGCTCGCCATTGGAGAACGTAAGTTGAAAACCACCCTCCCCGCCCCGCTCCACCCGCTCCACGCCACAGCCCGTCCGCAACTCCACCCGCGCCGTCCGCGCCGCCTGCGTGAGGCAGTTGATAATCGTCTGCGATTGGTCCGTGGTCGGGAACATCCGCCCATCCGCCTCCGTCTTCAGGACCACGCCGTGCGCCTCGAACCACTTCACCGTGTCCGCCGCCTGGAACCGATGAAACGCCCCGATGAGCGCCGGCCCGCCGCGCGGATACCGCTTGGCCAGCTCCTTCGGCTCGAAGCACGAGTGCGTCACGTTGCACCGCCCGCCGCCGGAGACTTTGACCTTCTGCAAGAAGTTCGCGCCGCGCTCCAGCAAGGTGACGGAGCCACGCCCCTGCAACACCTCCGCGCAAGTAACGGCCCCGAAGAAACCAGCCGCTCCACCGCCGATCACGACCGCCTTGGTTGATAGTGTATTGTTCATGAACGACAGAGGCACAGAGAACACAGAGGAACACTGCTCATCTCTGTGTCATCTGCGCCTCTGTGGTTAATTCCGCCTTCCGGATCTGGCTCGTAATCTCAAACGCCACGTCCAGCGCATGCTTGGCCGACGCGCCGCTCACCTTGGGCGTCCGCCGCTCGCGGACGCACTCGACGAAGTGCTCCAGCTCCAGCTTGAGAGGCTCGTCCTTCGCGATGGGCACCGGCTCGCGCACGATTTTCTTCCCGGCGAACTCGCTCACGATGGTGGAGTCGTTTGCGGCGAGCAGCTTCTTGAACAGCGAGCTTTCCGACTCGCCATCGCGGGCAAGCCGAAAGATGAAGCCTTTCTGCTCACGGTAATCCAGCGAGATGTAGCTGGGCTGCGCGCCGCCGCTGAAGACGCGGATTTTCCGCAGCCGCTCGGGGCTGATGCGGCTGGCGGTGAGGTTCGCCACGCAGCCGTTGGCGAAGCGCAGCCGCGCATTCGCGATGTCCTCTGATTTGCTGAGAACAGGGATTCCCACTGCGTCCACGCTCACCAAAGGCGATTTCACAAACGCCAGCACCACATCAAGGTCGTGAATCATCAGGTCGAGGACGACGCCGATGTCCGTGCTGCGCGCGGGGAAAGGCGAGAGGCGGTGGCACTCGATGAAACGCGGCTCCGGCGCGGCGGTTTCGAGGTAGCTGAAAACGGGGTTGAAGCGCTCGACGTGGCCGACTTGCAGCACGAGCGCGCGCTCGTGCGCGAGCTTCACCAACTCCGCCGCCTGGTCAGAGCGTTCCGTCATCGGCTTCTCCACGAGCACGTGCCGGCCCAGCTCCAGCAGCGTCTTGGCGATGTCGAAGTGCGTCGTGGTGGGTGTGACGATGCTCAACGCGTCGCTCGCGGCGGCGGCCTCGGCGATGGAGGCGAAGGCCCGCGTGCCATGCGCGGCGGCGTGCTTGCGCGCGGCCTCGGGATTCGCATCGAAGACGCCGGCGAACTCCACCGCAGCGGTGCGGGCCAACTGAGCGTAGAGCCGGGCGTGTTCCTTGCCCAACGAGCCAGTGCCGATGACGGCGACGCGGATTTTTTCAGCAGACACGCGTGGAGTGTGCCATTGCGGTGCCGCTCCTGACAACGCACGGGTTTGCGCTGCCGGAACTCCATGAGAATGCGCGGCCGCCTCGGGGTGCCTGGCCGCGCCATAGCCTCATGCGCGCGGCGCGAGCTTCTTCTCCACCGGCACCTTGTCGAGGACAGCGAACTTGGGCAGACCGCCTTCCATCGGCAGATGCAGATGCCCCTCGATCAAGGGACGCGCATACTCGATGAACTTTTCGTTCGGCAGGAAACCATCCTCGGTGATCCAATCGCGCGGGAGGAAATGCTCGACGTTGGCGATGTCATTCAACGGCTGGAGATCGGTCGCCCAACGGTAGGGCTGGCTCGATAGCCGGACAATTTTCACCATGTAACCGCTCTTGCCGCCGACCGCCGCGCGCACGGCGGTCTCGCCGCAAGCCACCGCCTCCAGCACGTCCGTCTCGCTGGCGAAGTGCGCGGCGGCACGTTGTGCGTAGCCGAGCTTCACCGTGCGGGTCTTGAGGTTCAGCTTCGCCTGCACGATCTCCGCGAGCCGGTCCGCAGCCCCGCCCAACACCGCGTGGCCGAAGGCATCCACGCGCGACTTGTCCACGCCGATCTCCTCGCCCGCCGCGTTCTTCAAGCCCTCGCCTACGACGACGATGCAATACTTCAGGCTGGCCACCGTCTCCTTCACCCGCGCAAGAAACTTCTCCTGATCGAACGGCACCTCGGGCAGCAGGATGATGTGCGGCGCGTCCGTGGGCTGGCGCTTGGCCAGCACGGTGCCTGCGGCGATCCACCCGGCGGCGCGGCCCATCACCTCGATGATGCAACACGAGCCGTCGTCCGTGGCCATGCTGTTCACGTCGAACGCGACCTCCATGACGGTGACCGCGTTGTATTTGATGACCGAGCCGTAGCCGTTGCAGTGGTCTGTGTGCGGGAGGTCGTTATCAATCGTCTTGGGGATGCCGATGCAGCGCATCTCCCACCCGCGCTTCACGGCTTCCTCGTGAATCTTGTTTGTCGTGTCCTGCGAGTCATTGCCGCCGGCGTAGAAGAAGAACCGGATGTTGTGCGCCTGGAAGACGGCGAAGAGCCGGTCCATGTCCTGCGCGGCCTTCGCGGGTTGCTTCTTGAAATCCACCTTGTAGCGGCAGGTGCCCAGTGCGGCGGCGGGTGTGTGCTTGAGGCCCTCGATGCTCCGGGCCTTCTCCTCGTTGAGGTCCACGAGCGTCTCGTTGAGGATGCCGAAGATGCCATTTAGCCCGCCGTAAATCTCCTCGATGCATCCGTGTCGCCCCGCCTCTTGGATGACGCCCGCGACGCTGGCGTTGATGACGGCGGTGGGGCCGCCGGACTGGGCGACGAGCAAATTACCTGTGAGTTCAGTCATAAAAATGTCGCGTGCGCGGACATTGTTCTGCCTGGAAATTCAGGAAGTGGAAGCCGCCCGGCACGAGCGGAGCGCACCCTGCCAACCGACCGGAATGGTGTCAAAGGAGGATTTGAGCAGCCACTTCAGCAGTCCGGATTCGGGCACTGCCCCGGAGAGGGCGCCGCCGGGCCGCAGCGGGTGAATCGCGCGAGGGTGTGAAGTTCACAGCCCGCC
>SIBB01000180.1 GCA_009695395.1 Pedosphaera sp.
CCTCGCCGTGTCCACTTATCAGGCGCTGCGCCGCGACACCGGCAAGCCGTTGCCCGAGGACATCAAGAAAGCCGCCGTCGCTGTCGAGTGCTTTCACAAGGCATCGCTCATCCACGACGACATCGAGGACAACGACGCGCTGCGCTACGGCGAGAAGACGCTGCACGAGGAATACGGCACGGCCGTCGCGCTGAACGTGGGCGACCTGCTTATCGGCGAAGGCTACCGCCTCCTCGCCGCGTGCAAGGCCAGCCCGGCACAGAAGGCCGAGATGGTGCGCATCGCCAGCGAAGGCCAGCGCGAACTCTGTCGCGGCCAAGGCGCGGAACTTTGCTGGGCGCGCAACCCGCAGTCGCTCACGCAGCACCAGGTGCTGGACATCTTCCGCAAGAAGACCGCGCCGGCCTTCGAGGTCGCGCTGCGCGTCGGCGCGCTCTACGCGGGCGTGGAGCAACACGAGGAAGTCGAAGACGTGCTGCATGTTTACAGCGAGGCGCTCGGCATCGCGTATCAGATTCGCGACGACTTGAGCGACCTCGGCGACACCGGCGAGACGAACGACATCGCCGGCCTGCGCCCGAGCCTGCTGCTCGCCGTCGCGCATGAGAAGGCGAAGGACGCCAAGAAGGAAGTGCTCGCGAGCGTCTGGCGTCGCCAGCTCCCCGCCGGTGTGAGCGTGAAGGACATTGAAGCGATTTACACCGAAGTCGGCGCTGACCTGCGCGCGAAAACGTTGCTCGAGACTTACAAAGAGGAAGCCATCCGTTGCCTCCAGGACTTGGACAACCCGAACTTGAAGGGCCTGCTCCGCCGCGTGCTGGGCAAGATCTTCAACGACGTGGAGATCAAAGGCTGGTGCAAAGAGCAGGAGCAAATGAACGGCATCCGCGACGGCGTGCGGGTCGAGACTGATGTGCAGATACCTGCGCCGCGTGAGCTGGACGTGGTGATGGTGTAGTTTTTAGTGACATAGGCCGAGAGGTGGGAGTTGTTCTGGATAGCGAATCAGTTGGTGTTGCCCGGCGTGTTTGGCGCTCTGCCCAGCCGCTCAAGACGAGCAATGGGACCGGGTGAAGCGTCTGCCATTGATCGAGATTTGAGCCATGCCTTCCTTGCTTTCCACTTTCGAGTTCATCCGCGACCGCCGTCGCATGCTGCGGATCCCCAACGCCAAGGCGATCTACCACGCTTGGCTTCAACTTCGCAGCTACCCGAAAGGTTACCGCATTAAGTCCTCTCGATTGAGTTGGGCAATACCGTCATCCACCCGCAGAACTGGCTCGAACTGCGCGGACTTGGTCGCGAGCGGCAAGCTGGCGGGCATCCACCGCATGGCGATCGAGTATCTCCATCGCTATGGCACGACCGAGGTGAAGATGAGCCGGTCCCTGAAAATTTTCGAGGACGCCCGCTGCACCTACTTGGTGGGGCTGAGCATCAAGGCCGAGCGACGCTTTATGCGCGTTTTCTAGGACGTGATGATCTACGCGGTGAAGCTGGGGATGGAGGACAGAGTGGCCTAAGTGGGCGCAGGTTGGCGACGACTGCGGCTACTGTGCCCGCGTCGCGCGCTGCTGCAGCCAAATGATGTCAGGGTTGTTCGGGCTGACACCTTGGTTTGCCAGCAACACACCAGGGGTCGCCGGGGGCATGGTGCGCGGATCCTGCCATCGGCGAATCTCGGAATGCCCGTCCGCAAAGGACAGGCCGCCCGCCTTGTTGTGGTAGGAGGCCGGCAGATCGTAGTCACACCAATCCGTGTCGGCGGGCGTGTTCGGATAACCCGCCATGCTGACGAGCAGGCCGCCGGAGTTGACCGCGTCCTCGCGCATGTCAATAAACAGAAAAGTGTTCGAGGGGCCTGGATCCCTCACCTCGGTGACGCGGCGATACATCATCCACGGCGGGCTGGACCAGCCGGGCTTGCCGGCGAAAACCATCGTCGGATTGCCGAAACCGCCGAACCACTGGTTCATGGACATCGTGCGAATCCGGGGAGTTGGCTGCCCAGCGAACGGCCCGGTGGTCGGGGTGATCAGCGAGCGGTCCGCAGGGCACTTGAACACAGCGGGGGACTTGCCGACATACGGCCAGAGGACGCTCTTCTCTAAATCCACCGTCACGTCCCAGTTGGAGGCGTTGGCGGGGTCGAAGTTCATCGTGCCGCTGATCCAGGCACCAGAGACGCCGGGGGGGCTCGCTGCGACCGGGACGCGGTCATCGTGGTCCGTGGCGTAAATGACCCAGCCGAGGGTCAGCCCTCGCATGTTGTTCAGGCACTTGATGCCGAGGCCCTTTTGTTTGGCCTTGCTCAGGGCGGGCAGGAGCATGCCGGCGAGGATCGCGATGATGGCGATGACGACCAGCAGTTCAATGAGAGTGAAGCCGACGGCGGGTGCGCGGAGGACGACGGGTCGTTGCATAGCGGTGGTGAACTGCCGGAAGGCTACTTCGTTTTTCCTCGCTGTCCATGCCCAATCTGGAACCGCCTCCGCTTCGCGCGGTCATACTTCAGCCGCACACTGGGCGTCGGCGACCGCGGTGGCGGCTTCCGCTGGATCCGGCGCACTTGGGTCTCGTCGGTCCCCGGTCGCGCACTAGACGCTTGCGTGCAGCCAGCACCTTTTGGTAGGTTTCGGGCTGATACGGGTGCTTGCGCAAGACAAGGCGGCTGGACTTCGGGTGTTTCAGCGTGTTGGATGGAGTTTGGTGGCACAAGTAGTGGCACACCGACGAACGCAGCGGTTAAAATCGCAAGTGCTTGAGTATCATAGTTGCGCACGTGGCGGAATTGGCAGACGCGCTAGATTCAGGTTCTAGTGAGTAACATCATGCAGGTTCAAGTCCTGCCGTGCGCACCAACAATTTTGCCGGGCGACTCGTCGAATGGCCGTGTCGCTAGAAACAGCGAATATCGCAGCTAACATCCGCAAGGCAGCCTGCGAGGACTCGGCCGCTTGCATTGAGCTCGTGAAGAGCGACGCTTGGCGAGGATCACCCCAACAAACCGGTTTATGATCCCGTCTGGGTCGCCACGGAATTAGCCTCTGGGCTGCCCGGCAATGAGACTTGGGTGGCCGAGGTCGATGGCAAGATGCTCGCCAGCGTCGCTGTCCTTGGTGCCGTGGCAGCCAACGAAAACCCCGTCTGCAACCTTGGCCGCAATCTTTTTCACCCCGCCAGCTACGCCGACGGCTCAGCCGACGTGCTCCTCCAGAAACTCACCGAGTTAGCCATCCTGCGTCGGCAGATGTGCGTCACCCGCGTGCTGGCGTCTGACAGTCGGCAGCAGGTGCTCATCGAAAAGACTGGCTTCGTGTGCGTTGGTTTCCAGCCACTCAAGCACATCACCAAGTCGCGCGAGGAAGTGCTCTTCTACGTGAAGAATTCGCGCTCCATGGCGGCTAGCCGCCTGCCTCTTTCGGAGTCACTGCCCCAAATCGGCGAGCTGGCGATTGCGGCGTTGAACCACCTCGCCATCCCTGGCGCACCGGCCATCCGCGATGGCGGCACGGGCTACCCCTTGCAGACGGATGTAGTGGTCGCTGCCGCGAACGAGGATGCTTACAAAGCCGCCCGTGAGGCCGTAGCCTCGCAAAACCCGCCGACGGAAATCTCCAGCAACTTCAACTGGGGCAGTGGATTCATGCGCGTCAAATCAGCGGTGACGCTCCGCGCGACGCTCTGCCACCGCGAGGACAAGGTCGTTGCCGGGATGCGCTACCTCTACGACGAGCAGGACCGCTGTGTGCGCATCATGGATGCCTTCTGCACCGACAACCTCTCGCTGGGAGCGGTGCTCAAGCACGTGGCGAAGGCCGCGGAGTCGGAGTTGGGCGCCGCCTATGTGGAGATGGACGTGCTCACCAGCGCGGTGAAGCTGCTCATCAGCGCGGAGCAGCTCGGTTTCGTCCCTGTCGCTTACTTGCCCGGGTTCCATAAAGTCCACGATGGCACGATGGACCTCGTCAAGATGGTGAAGCTCAACCAGACCTACAGCATCGAGCATGAAGGGTTCACCACGCACGCGCTGGTCATCGTCAATGTCATCAAGCGCTGCCTTCAGGACCAGAGCATCGGCGTCCCCTTCGTCAACCTCCTGCGTGACCTCGAAATCTTCAAGGGTCTCGGTGACGGCGAGTTGCGCAAGGTCGCCCGGCTCTTCAGCCAAAAGCTTTTCCGCCCCGGAGAAAAAGTTTTCGGCAAGGACGATCCCGGCAATGAAGCCTTCATTGTCATGCGCGGGCAGATCGAAATCGTGTTGGATGAGAACTCGGCCCCCATCGCCACACTTGGCCAGGGGCAGGTCTTTGGCGAGTTGTCGTTCCTCGACGGTGGGAAGCGCGGTGCCCTCGCCATCGCGAAGCAGGCCAGTATCCTTCTCGTGATGCAGCGCCCGCAGTTCTTCGAGCTTACCCAGCGCGAACCCAATCTAGGCCTCTCCATCATGCGCAACATTGCCCTCGAACTCACCGTCCGCCTCCGCCGCACCACCGCTGCCCTGTCCTCAACAAAGCCCACGGCCAGCGTGTCCTAGATGCGCAGCGACATCACCGAAGGCTCAAACCCGTAGCACTTCACTTATCTCGCACGAAGAGCGACGACGACGCGGTGTAGACGTGCAGGAAGCTCGTCTCCCCGACCGACCCGAGTTCCCCGTTGCAAAAAATCCTCGCAGCCCAAGCCGAGCACGCCGCTTCCCTCGCCCGCTGGTTCCTGCTACCAACCCGCGCCATGAACGCAACGCAACGCAATTTCGAAACGCTGCTCAACCGCCACTTTGAAACCGCCCTCGCCGACAATCCCGTGTGGGCCAATCACACCGGCCTGCGTGCGGGGGAAGGCAAGCTGGGCCGCGCGACGCTGCCGCACTTGCAACGCCAGGAGAAACATCGTCGCCGGACGCTCGCAGCGCTGGACGCACTAAACCCGCGCGAGCTTTCGAATGAGCAGCACCTCGATCGCCTCGCGTTGCGCGCGATGCTGAACAAGGAGTGCGAGGAGTTCGCGCGCGGTCGGCACGAGCTGGAGCCGGGTGGGTTGGACACGGTGCTGAATCTCCTGCAACACGAACTGCTCCGTGGCGATGACGAGCCGGCGCGGGCACGGAAGAACATCCTCGGTGTGCTACGGGCCACGGCGCGCTTCCTCGCAGAGGACGCCGAAGTGGTGACGCGACCCGAGCGCGTCTGGCGCAAGGTGATGCAGCAAACCTTCACAGGAGCGGGTTCGCTCTTCAACGCGGTGGATACGTTTCTGGGCAAGCTCTCCACGAAGAACGCGCGCATAGCCGCGCAGACCTACCACGACACGGTGATGAAGCGCCCGCTCGCGCCGGAAGGTTCCTTCGCCATCGGCGCGGACGCGATGCAGCGCCGCGTGCGAGAGCAGATCGGTTTGGACTACACGTTGGCGGAAATTGAAACGCTCGCGGTGGCCGAGGCACAGCGCGTCGGTGCGTTGCTGGACGCCGCGTGCAAGCAGTTCGGCAAGGGACGTTCCGTGGAGGAAATCATTTCTGACGCGCGCGCCGAGTGGAATCCCGGCGCGGACTTGCCCGCCGTGTATCGCGCGGAGACGCAGCGCGTGGCGGATGGCTTCCGCGCCGCGAAGGCAGTCACATTCCCGAAGGGCGACGAATTACAGGTGCGCCTCGTGCCGGAGTTCATGCGACATCTCTATCCGACTGCGGCCTACTCGTCGCCGGGGGCGTTTGAGAAGCGGCAGCGCGGCATTTTTTGGGTCAACGACCTGAGCCTCACGAAGACCACCGAGGCGGAGAAGCTCGCCGAGCGCCAGCAGCACTTCGGTCTGAGTCTCACGGCGGCGCACGAAGCGTATCCGGGGCATCACTTGCAGTTCGTCACCGCGAACCAGCACCCGCGCAAGTGGCGTCGCCTCTTCGCCCATGCGGTTTTCTACGAGGGCTGGACGCTCTGGTGCGAGCAGATGATGGTGGACCTCAAGATTGACCGCACCCCGTGGCTGCGCATCCAACAACTGCACGACGCTCTCTGGCGCGTGAACCGTATCCTCGTGGACCTGCGCCTCCAGACCGGCCGCTACAGCTACGAGCAGGCAGCGGCGCACTTGCGGAAACATCTCGGCTTCACCAAGGCGCGGAGCGAGGCGGAGATCAACTGGTATTCCGCGTCACCCACCGTGCCCATGAGCTACTGGCTTGGACGACTGGAGAACGAGCGCCTTCGCCAACGTCTCGTGGAAGGTCGCGGCTGGAGCTTGCAGCAGTTCAATGACTGGCTCCTGAGCTTCGGCACCATTCCGCAGGCGTGGATTGAGAAATACGGATTGGAGTGAGCCGAGATGGCTCGACCGTATCCACCCGGCAAATCCATTGGGGTGGCCGAGGCGGGTGAAGTGTGCGGCTGCGATTAGCTGGCGGCTGCGACTGTGGCTTGGCGTGCCCGATGCAAAGCCAGTGGCGTCAGGTGCTTGACTTTTCTGGGTGCCGGACTTTCTCAAGCGCAACCACGGCCTCGACCTCAAGACTATGGGCCTGCCGCTCGTGGTGATTTACCTCGTGGCTGATGTCGGCAGCATCGGCGGCGGCTGGATTTCCTCGCACCTGCTCAAGCGCGGCTGGACTCCCAACGCCGCGCGCAAGACAGCGATGCTCATCTGCGCACTGGCGGTCGTGCCCATCATGTTCGCCGCGAAAGCCACGAACCTCTGGGTCGCCGTCGGCCTCGTCGGACTCGCCGCCGCCGCGCATCAAGGCCGGTCGGCAAACCTTTTCACGCTCACGAGCGACATGTTCCCGAAACAAGCGGTCGGCTCAGTGACCGGCATCGGTGGCATGGCGGGCTCGATTGGCGGGATGCTCATCGCGCTGGTCGTCGGCGAGATTCTCCAGACCACGGGCAGCTATGTCCGCATCTTCATCATCGCCGGCTCGGCTTATCTGGTGGCGCTCCTCGTCATCCATTTGCTCGTGCCGAAGCTGGCACCCGCAAAACTTTAATGCCAAAGTCAGTGCCAACATGAAACTCTACTTCACCCTCGCCGCGACGTTGCTGTCGCTCGCCACGCTCCATGCCGCGTCGCCCGCCAAGCCCAACATCGTCTTCATC
>SIBB01000181.1 GCA_009695395.1 Pedosphaera sp.
AGAGTTCTTGGTCAGACGAGTAACTCGTTCATCACGCGGCCCGTCGGCACGAGCGGATGCGGTCGGTCGAGCACGTCGTAAATGTTCATCGCGGGGTCCACGCCGAGCAGGTGGTAGAGCGTGGCGATGATGTCGCCGGGCGAGACGGGACTCTCGGCAGGCACGGAGCCGGTGCGGTCGCTCGCGCCGTGGACGTAACCGGCCTTGAGGCCGCCGCCGGCGAGGAGAATCGAGTAACAGGAGTTCCAATGGTCGCGGCCGGCGTTGGCGTTGATGCGCGGGGTGCGGCCGAAATCGCCGAGGATCGCGACGACCGTGCGGTCGAGCATGCCGCGCTCGGAGAGTTCCGCGATCAGGCTGCTGGCGGCGGCGTCGAACTGCGGGAGGAGGGAGTTCTTGAGCTTGTTGAAGTTGTCGCCGTGTGTGTCCCAAGTGGCGTTCGCGTCCGGCGCCCACGACATCGTGACGACGCGAGTGCCTGCCTCGATGAGCCGACGCGCGAGCAGCACGCTCTGGCCGTAGATGTTCCGCCCGTAGGCGTCGCGCACGCGGGCGGGCTCGCGTTCGATCTGGAATGCCCGCACTGCGGCGTCGGTGGTGAGCATGTCGAAGGCGCTGCGCTGGTTCGCGGTCATCACGTCGTAGGCGAGGCTGGCGCGGCCCTGCTGGCCTTCAAAGGACCGTTCCAGATTTGCGAGCAGTTCGCTGCGACCGGCCATACGCGCGGGCGAGACCTCGTCGGGCAACGCCAGATTGCGCACGCGGAAGTCCGGGGCGCTGGCGTCGTCGAGCACCCAGAATGGGTCGTGGTTCGCGCCGATGATGCCGCCGAGGAAACCCGGCTGGAGCGGGCCGCCCGCGCCTTCCTTCGTCTTGTAGGGCAGCGCGACGTAGGGAAAAGCCGACGGGGCTGCGGGGCGCAGCTTTGCCAGCACCGAGCCGATATTGGGATGATCGCCGGGCTTCGCGCCGCCGCCCTGCTCGCCACGATCGTGGCCGGTCAACGCAGCGTAAACCGCAGCAGCATGCGAGTTGTTCACGCTGTGGTTCATCGAGCGCACGAGCGTGCAGCGATGCATCTGCTTCGCGAGCTGCGGCAGGTATTCGCAGAAGCGAACCCCCGGCACCGTGGTGGGCAGCGACGCGAACGGGCTGCGGATCCCGGATGGCGCATCTGGTTTCATGTCCCACATGTCCAGGTGACTCGGGCCGCCGTTGAGGAAGATGACGATGCACGAGTCTGCTCGGGACGAGACACCGTTTGCCTGCGCGCCCAAGAGTTGCGGCAGAGTGAGACCTAATCCTCCGAGGACACCAACGCGGAGAAACTCCCGCCGCGCGACGCTGTCGCACAAGGGATGGCTGAGATCACATGGTCCAAGGATCTTGAGCATGGCTGGAGTTGTTGTCCTAAGCCGACGCGGTGGGTGACAAGGAATTCGCAGGGAATGCGGGCAGTTGAATTCTAACGCAAAGACGCAAAGACGCAAAGACGCGGGGCTGCAAAGAAAACCGACTGGGGGTGGATTCGCTCCCGACCTCACCGCGCGAAAGCAACCGACCGCAGGTGCTTTTCTCCCTCACCCCATCCCTCTGCCGCTGCTCCCTCAATCCCCCAACTCCACGTTCCAGTAGGCGAGGTCGAGGAAGTGCTTCCAACTGTCGTGGTATTCCACGCCGAAGGTGACCTGCACGAAGGGCCGCCACTTGGGCTTCTTGGGCTTGCGGATGAGGTGCATCCCGCACTCCGCCGGCGAGTGGTTGCTCTTGCGCGTGTTGCAGGGCACGCAGGAGCACACGATGTTTTCCCACGTCGTCGGGCCCCCACGATCGCGGGGAATGACGTGGTCGAGGTTCAAATCCTTCCGGTCGAGCGTCTGGCCGCAGTATTGGCAGGTGTTCTTGTCGCGCTCGAAGATGTTGTGCCGCGTGAACTTCACTTCCTTGCGCGGTAGGCGGTCGAAGACCGCGAGCATGATGACACGCGGCACGCGGAGCCGATAGGAGATGCCGTGCACGGATTCAGGGTGCGGCTCGCGGCGCGAGAAGTCTGCCCACGAGGAAAAGTCATACGTCTGAAACGCGCCGTCCTGATCGCCGAGCACGACTTGTGCGTGGCCTTGAAAGAGAAGGGAGAGCGCCCGCCGCGCGGTGCAGATGTTCACTGCCTGCCACAGACGGTTCAAGACGAGCACTGGTTGGTTGAGAAGCGTAGCCATAACCGGAGCAATGCGTGCGAAACCCTATCAACGTGGCTTCCCTCGTGTCAATGGCTGCGGACGCTCTGCGAGGGGAAACCCGCTGGGAATGACATCGAAATGCGCATGTCGGGCAGCAAAAACCCGGAGGCGGTTCGCGCCTCCGGGTGGTGATTCTCAGAATGAAGCTACGCGCCCACGAGGAGCGGCACGCCCAGGAAGACGGGCAAGTAGCGGCGCTCGGCACGCGGGCCGCGTTCGGGCCTCGGCGCGCCTTCGGGCCGGGGCAGCGGAGCAGGCCGGGCCAGCGGCTTCTTGGCGGTCTCGATGAGACCGTTGGCGAACTCGATGACGTGACCTTGATGAACCAGCCAGTGCAGGTCGCTGTTGATGGCGGATTGCTCGGCGGTCGTCTCCGGCACGGCGGGAACGGCGGCGGGTTGGCCTTCCACGGGGACTGGGATGGTGATGATCGAGGGGGCGGGGGCAAGGGTCTCGATGAGTTTGCGCCGGGTGCATTTGGGCGTGGCGTCGATGCACTCGATGAGGCGGCGCAGGTTCGGCGAGACGGGCGTGGCTGCCATGTCGAGATAAGTCGGCCGCGCAACGCTGACGTGCGTGATGGTCTTGTTGACCTTGAAGAACTGCAGTCCGAGACGGCTGAACTGCGTGCAAAGCGTGTTGACCAGCTTCAGGGGGAAACGCACCTGATCCTCGACGACGAGGTTGAAGATGCGGCGCAGGACGGGCGAGGATTGGCCGATGTTGATTCCCAGCAGCGTGTGGGACGCGACGGGCTTGAAGAGGTTCGGCAGGTGCGTGGCCTTGAAGTGGGCCTCGACGTCGGCGCGCACGTTGAACTTGAGCGGTTCGGGGATGTTGAGCGCGGTGAACTCGGTCTTGAAGCTGGATTCTTCGACCCACTGTTTCACGACGGCCTCGTCGCGGACGATTTGCACACGCGCCTTGAACATGTCGAAGGGCATCCGGCTGAAGCGCTCGGTGTGCAGCTTGTGGAGCTTGGTCTGGTAGTCGTGGTAGTTGGGCGGACCGAGGACGATGCCGCTCATGCCGCACTGTGCGACAAATGTATAGGTGCCCTTGGGGGCGTCGCCCGCGATCTTCTCCGTGGAGTAGAAGGTGTTGAAGTGGCGGCTGAGAAGGTGCGCGGTCAACTCGGCTTCGGAGAGCCAGAGCGTGTCGTCGAGCGTGCAGAGGAAAAGTGCCTGCGCGACGGTCTCTCCGACTTTCACCACGCTGAAGGTGATGGTGAAGCGGTCAGGCTTCTTGAGGATAAGATGCGCGATGTCAAAGATGGGGTAAGCGCGGCCCGTGAGTTTTATCTGGCGTGCGAGACCTTCCACGCCCTTGTCCTCGGGCAACAGGTTCACATCGAAGTCCGGCAGCGGGGCGGGAGCCTCACGGCGTGGTTCGTCGCGGCGGTCATCGCGGTCGCGGGGACCGCGGCCAGGGCCATCACGTCGCGGACCGCCGGGTCCGTCACGACGCGCACCACCGGGGCGGGGACCGCCGGGACCATCGCGGCGAGGGCCGCCACCGGGTCCATCACGACGGGGCGGACGGTCGCCGAAGGGGCGGTCGCCGCGTCCGCGACGCGCGCCACCGCCGGCTTCCTCATCGCCACGGTAGTTGGCGAAACGGTTGGTGTCGGTGTTCTGCTTCGCCCACGCGGGGAGAAGTTGCAGTTCCAAATCGAGTTCAGTATCGGGCTGTTGGCTCATGAAAATAGCGGCGTCATTCAGCACGCCGGGTCGAAAGCGACGGGGACATTGGTCCGCTGCCGGGAGGAATGCAAGCGTCACGCGGCGGTCATTTGAGCCGTTTAATTTACCCGGTCTGCGCGCGGTTGAGTTTGAAGAAACATGCGAAGGAGTCATTCTGATTTCCGTGCCTCCGGTCCCAATCCGCAACCCAGTTTCTCAAGCGCGCGCCCATCGGTGGGCGACGCTGCTCTGCGCCAGCCTGTGCGCGTGGGCGACCGGCGCAGCCGAGTTGCCGCGCGCGGTGAGTTTCGTGAACGACGTGGTGCCGGTGCTGACGAAGGCGGGCTGTAACTCCGGCGCCTGTCACGCAAAGGCGGGCATGGGCCAGAATGGATTCCAGCTTTCACTACTCGGGTTCGAGCCGCAGGAAGATTACGAACACTTGGTGAAGGAGGCACGGGGGCGGCGCGTGTTCGCGGCGTCGCCAGAGCAAAGTTTATTGCTGATGAAGGCGTCGGCTCGCATTCCACACGGCGGGGGGCTGCGGCTGGACCCAACGTCCGAAGGCTACCGGCTGCTGCGCGCTTGGCTCCAGCAGGGCACGCCGTTTGACCAAGCCACGGCGCCCAAACTCGTGTCGCTCGAAGTGCAGCCGCCGCGCAAGACGCTCAAGTCCAAGTCCGAGCAACAGCTCAAAGTAACCGCCCGTTACGCCGATGGCCGCACGCGCGACGTCACCGCGCTCGCCCTCTATGAAGCCAACGACCGCGCGATGGCCGAGGCCTCCGAGTCCGGGCGCGTCAAGATTCTCGACATCCCCGGCAACGTCGCGGTGATGGTGCGTTATCAAGGGCTGGCGGCAGTGTGCAACGTCTCCGTCCCGCTCGGCGCGCCCGTGAAGCATCTGCCGCCGAGCAAGGGCTTCATTGACCAGCTGGTCTTTGCGAACCTCAAGCTCATCGGCATCCCGCCCTCGCCGGTGTGTGACGACGCCACGTTCCTTCGTCGCGTCTCGCTGGACATTGCGGGACGTTTGCCGACGGTCGCGGAGGCGGAGGCATTTCTTTCCAGCACGGAGCCGACGAAGCGCGACAAGCTCGTGGACGCCCTGCTCACGAGCCCCGACTACGCGGACTACTTCGCGAACAAGTGGACCGCGCTGCTGAAGAACAAGCGCGACAGTGCGAATGACATCACGGCGAACTTCGCCTTCCACTCGTGGGTGCGGGACAGCCTGCTGGCGAACAAGCCCTACGACCAATTGGTGCGCCAGCTTCTCGCGGCCACCGGCACCATCGAAGGCAATCCGCCCGTCGCCTGGTATAAGCGCGTGAAGCAGCCGACCGAGCAGCTCGAAGACGTGGCGCAGCTTTTCCTCGGCGTGCGCATGCAGTGCGCGCAATGCCATCACCACCCCTTCGAGCGCTGGAGCCAGCACGATTACTACAGCATGTCGGCGTTCTTCAGCCAGATTGGCCGCAAGCCCACGGCCACGGCGGGCGAGGACGTCATTTTCCACAAGCGCGGCGTCGCGCAGACGGAGAACAAGAAAACCAAACTGCCCGTGAAGCCCGCGGGCCTCGGCGACCCGACGCTCGACATTCCGCCCGACGAAGACCCGCGCCTGCGCCTCGCCGACTGGATGGGCGACAAGGCCAACCCCTTCTTCGCGAAGGCACTGGTGAACCGCTACTGGAAACACTTCTTCAAGCGCGGCCTCATCGAGCCGGAGGACGACATCCGCGACACGAACCCGCCGTCAAACCCCGAACTGCTCGACGCGCTGGCGAAGCATTTCGTCGAGAGCGGCTTCGACCTGAAGGCCGTGGTGCGCGTCATCACGCAGTCCTCCACGTATCAACTCAGCGCCACGCCGAACCAGCACAACGGCGTGGACCGGCAGAACTTCTCGCACTTCTACCCGCGCCGGATGCAGGCGGAGGTGCTGCTCGATTCCATCGACCAGTTCACCGGCGCGAAGACGGAGTTCGCGGACCTACCACTCGGCACCCGCGCCATCGCGCTGCCAGACAACAGCTACAACCGGGGCTCCGCCTTCCTGAAAGTCTTCGGCCGGCCCGAGGGCGCGAGCGTGTGCGAATGCGAACGCGCCTCCTCCGCGAGCCTCGCGCAGAGCCTGCACCTCATGAACGCGGCGGACGTGAAGGCCAAGCTCACGACGAGCGGGGGTCGCGCCGAGCGATTGGCTAAGTCGGACAAGCCCGAGCCGGCGAAGATTCGTGAGCTGTATCTCGCCGCGTTCGCGCGCGCGCCGCAGTCGCACGAGCAGTCCGTCGCGGAAGAGTATCTCGCCAAGCCCCGCGAAGACGCCGCCGGCAAGCCGCTGCCGCCTGAGCAGTCACGCCGCATCGCCTACGAGGACCTCCTCTGGGCGCTCATCAACACCAAGGAATTCCTCTACAACCACTAGCCATGTCCCTCAAATCAACCGCCAATGTTTTCGTCGGTCTCGCGTGGTTTGCTTTCGCCGGCTCCGCCTTCGCCCAGCAGGTCATCCTCCCCACGCCGCGCCTGCTCACGACCATGCCGATGGGCGCGCAGGTGGGCACCACAGTCGAGGTCTCCGTCACAGGAGAAAACCTTGAGGACCTCACGGAACTCCAGTTCTCCACACCCAAGCTCTCCGCCAAGCCCAAGCTCGGCTCCGATGGCAAACCGGAAGCCAACAAGTTTATCGTCAGCGTCGCAGCGGATGCGCCAGTCGGCGTCCACGATGCACGGGCCGTGTCGCGGCTCGGGGTCTCGTCGGCGCGCGCGTTCACGGTGAGCAAGCTGTCCGACGTGACTCGCACCAAGCCAAACGCCTCGCTTGAAACCGCGCTGGAGCTGAAGCCCAACTCCGTCTGCAACGCCAGCATGACTGCGCGGGCCGTGGACTTTTATGTGTTCACGGGCACGAAGGGGCAGCGCGTCGTGGTCGAGTGCGCGACGGCCGGGATTGATTCCAAGCTCACGCCCGTGCTCATCGTCGCCGACGGCGAGGGCCGCGACTTCATCGTCAATCGCACGAGTGGTCTGCTGGACTTCACGCCGCCTGCGGACGGGAAGTATTTCATCAAGGTCCACAGCCTCACCTTCAAGGGCGGGCCGGAGCATTTCTACCGGCTGGCCTTGCAGCATGTCGCTGCGGGCGCGCCCATCCCG
>SIBB01000182.1 GCA_009695395.1 Pedosphaera sp.
CGTGCTTTGCCGTGTTGCTCAAGTGGTCCTCGCCTCGGATGACGTGCGTGATGCCCATTTCCAAGTCATCCACGACGTTGACGAAGTGGAAAACCGGCGAGCCGTCCGAGCGCATGATGACGAAGTCCGGCTCCTGCTCCTCGCGGTCGGTGAGCGCGCGTGTCACGTCGCCGACGACGAGGTCGCGGATGAGCACCGGTTCGCGCGTCATCTTGAATCGCACCGCGCCCTCGCTCTCGTAGGCCAGCCCGCGAGAGAGCAGCGCCTCGACGCGACGCGTGTAGTTCTCCTTCCGTTGCGATTGGAAGTAAGGCCCGCGGTCGCCCTTGCTCGGCCCGGTGGCGTCGGCGGTGAGCGGGCCTTCGTCCCAGTCCAACCCGAGCCAGCGCAAGCCGTCGAGGATGACGTTCACAGCTTCCTGTGAGTTGCGCGCGGCGTCGGTGTCCTCGACGCGCAGGATGAACGTGCCGCCGGTGTGGCGGGCATAGAGCCAGTTGAACAGCGCGGTGCGCGCGCCGCCGATGTGCAGGTAGCCGGTGGGACTGGGGGCAAAGCGGACGCGGACGCTCATGGAATTGGGAGTGTGGGTTCGGTTGTCGTCGCTCAAATCGTGCGCGAAGCATAGGACCGCGCATGAGGATAGCGCAAGCGGAGCGCGGCGTTCACGCCGCAGAGGCGACTTGCGCAACAGGCGGGTTTAACCCTTGAAGCTACCTTTTCTGTCCATCCTCCTGCGGCGCGAACGTCGCACTCCCGCCCAAATCGCGTCGCCAGCCGAATTCGTTCTTGAATCACCCATCTCCTTGCGGCGAAATGGAGGGGCAGATTTTCTCGTATGACGCTCGCTGACATTCTTAGGAAAGAGCAAATCGTCGCCGACCTCCAGGCCAGCAACCGCTGGGAGGCCATTGACGAACTCCTCGACCTCCTCGTCCATTGCGGCAAGATCAAGCCTGAGAACCGCGAGGCCATCGCCGCCGTCGTGCGCAAGCGCGAGAACTCCATGAGCACCGGCATCGGCTTTGGCATCGGCATCCCGCACGCCAGCACCGACCTGATCCCGGAAGTCATCGGCGCGTTCGGACGCAGCACTAAGGGCATCAACTTCGACGCGCTCGACAACCAACCCGTCAAGCTCGTCATGCTCTTCCTCGTGCCGCAGGGCCAATTCCAGAAGCATCTCCACACCCTCGCGAACATCGCAAAGATGCTTCACAGCAAAGATTTTCGCGCCGCCCTCGAAGCCGCGCCAGACGCCGAAGCCATGTTCAAGACGATCGCGGAGCAGGCACCGAAGAAGTAGCCCGTCCCGGAGGAGGCGACGTGAGGAGTCTCTGACTGAACACTGCGTGCCACGCAGTTCAATCCAACCCCGCCAGCACCGCCGCCGACAGTGCGGCCACCCGCATCTCCAGCGGGAAATCTGACGGTGCTTCCAGCGTGTAGCTCAGGCGTGTCCTGTGTTGCAGCAGCCAGAAAGCCTCCGGCCACTCCGGGCGCGACGCTGGATCGTGGCTGGGATGAATGATGCCGCCACGCGCCGCACGGCCCTCGATCACGTCCGCCAAATCAATCGGACACTCTCGCGCCACGGCGTCCACCATGCACTGCGCCCTCGACGGTAGCGCGTCGGGGTTAAGCTCGTAGAGATAGAATCCATTCGCCTCCCAGTCTTCGTGGAGGCAGAAGGCTATGTCGAACTGCGGCAACCCCTTCAGCCACACCACATGCGCCCGCACCTCCGCCGTTTCGAAATGCTTGTAGTCACGGTTCAAGTCTTTGCCGTCCGCGTTTTCGCGCCGGTTCAGCGCGAATCCCGTCGGGTTCAGGCACGCGCAGGCGAAGAGATTCGAGTCCCTCGGCCAACGGTTCTCTTCCAACAAACGTCGTAGCGCGACTGGCCCCGCCGGTTCGTCCCCGTGAATGCCCGTCGAGAGATACACGTTGCGACCGGCGACCGGCGTGTGCCGCTGGAACGTGAGCAACTCCCCTCCCCCGTCGAACGGAAGCGCCACCACCTGCCAGCCATGCCGCCGCGCCGCGCGCACGGACGCTGCACAGACGCGGTGAATGTCAACCCGTTCGCCGTGATAGCCACCGTTATTTTTGCCGAGTCGTTCCATGTTTGCGCTGCGCCATCGTAGCGCGCGACCAATGCCCGAAAAGACTTCTCTCAGCGGGAACGGACGGACCGCGCATGGCCAAGCAGATGTTGCCGTAGCACGAGCAGCGGCCTTTCATGGGATTTCAGGAGTGTTTTCTCGGACGCGCCGTCTAACCTGCCGCCATGAAACCGTTGCTCGCCGCTGTCGCTTTACTTTCCCTTGCCGCCTCGCTCTTCGCTGCTGAACCGCCCGCAACCTACGCCGCGCAGAAGGCCGAGGCGGAGAAGTTCTTCGGGGAGAAATCCTTTCTGAAGGCGAACGAGATTTATCGCGCGGTCAATGTCACCAACCTCCCGCCGGCCGAGCAGCGCTGGGTGCTGTTCCGGCGCGCGGACACGCTGTGGCGGGCGGAGGCGAGCACGCAGCGGGCGGACAACACGAAGTTCAATCAGGCCCGGCAGGAGCTGAATGTCCTCGTGCGCGATGTGCAGCGCGAGGAGGAGAAGGACCGCGTCTGGGTCGAGGTGCAGGAGTCGCTCGGGGATTCGCACTGGACGCCGCGCAATCAGCGCAACTGGGGCGGCGCGTGGCAGCACTACTCGCAGGTGCTCGATTGGTGGGCCGGCCAGCGCGCGGGCGATGAATCGCGGACGCGTTACCTCGACATTGTGTGGCGCTCCGCCAAGCCGCCGGGCGCGGAGCCTTACTATCGCTACGGCAACTACGGCAACGCGCTTCCGCTGAACATTCTTGAGAACACCCTCAAGATCGCCACGACCGAAAACGACAAGGCCCACGCGCATTATCTCCTCGCCGTGTCCTTCCAATATCACGGCGGCGACTGGGACGCCCGCGCCCGCGTGCCGGAGCATTTCGAGGCGGCGCTGAAGCCGGGCAAGGGCACGGATTGGTATGACGACGCGCTGTATCACTACGCCGAGTGGATGATGAACCAGGGCCGCGCGGTCCCGCTCAAGGACGGCAACTGGACGCAGGAGCAGGATTACGTGAAGGCGCTCGCGCTCTTCCGTCGCCTCGGCGCGGAGTTCAACAAGGGCGAGACGCGTTACTGGGAACAGGCGCAGCAGCAGATTCGCAACATCACGCAGGTCAACCTCGGCGTCGGCGTCTCACACGTCTTCCTGCCGGACTCGGAGATTCAGTATCACCTCAATTGGCGGAATGTGAAACGCGTCGAGCTGGCGTTGTATCCGGTGGACCTCACGAAGGACGTGAGCCTCGCGCAGCTCGACGACAAGAAGCGCACCGACTGGCTGCGCTCGATTGACCTCGCTGGTCGCGAGAAAGCGAAGGCTTGGGAGCATGACACGAAGGACAAGGGCGACTACCGCCCCGGCAACGCTGCGCTCCGCGTGGACGGCAAGCTGCGGCCTGGCGCTTACGTCCTCGAAGCGCAGGGCGGCGGGCAGTCGGCGCGCGAGCTCGTGCTCGTGACGGATGCGGCGCTGGTGCTCAAGACCAGCGGCAAGACCGCCCTCGTCTTCGTCACCGACGCGCTCTCTGGCAAGCCGCTGGCGAACGCCAAGACGCGCCTCTGGGAGCGCTGGCACGTGGGCAACAACAAGTGGGAGGCGCGTTCGCAGGACAAGGTGACGGACAAGGACGGCCTCGCGGTCTTTGAAGTCTCGCGGCCGGTGAACAACAATGTCGAGGTTTTCGCCGCCGCCATTGCAGGCGACAAACAGGCGTTCAGCCCCGGTAACACTTACTCCTACCGCGACCCGCACGAGTCGTGGCGCATCTACGCCTTCACCGACCGACCGGCGTATCGTCCGAAGGAGAAGGTGGAGTGGAAGGCCATCGTCCGCCGCTACAACGGCTCAGTGTATTCCACACCCGCGAATGAGACGATTTGGTTCCGCATCGATGGCCCGGACGGCGCGCTGGTGAAGGAAGGTGAACTCAAGCTAAACGAGTTCGGCACTGGCTGGGCGTCGCTCGAACTCACCGAGCAGCAGCGGCTCGGCGAATACCGCGTGACGTTCCGCGACAAGGCGAAGACCACGCACATCGGCAACGCGACTCTCTTCCGCTTGGAGGAATACAAGCTGCCCGAGTTCAAGGTCGCCGTGCAGACGCCAGAGGTGGACGGCCGCAAGAAGGCTTTCCGCACCGGTGACCGCGTGGAGGTGAACGTGCAGGCCGATTACTACTTCGGCGGGCCGGTGGCGAACGCGACGGTCGAGGTCATCGTTCACCAGAACCCCTATTACTTCGCATGGAAAGAGCCGCGCGAGTTCGGCTGGTTCTACGAGGAGAACGAGGGGCGCTTCGGTCGCAGCTTTCGCGGCGGCGGCGGCGGGCAGATTCTGAAACGCGAGACGCTCAAGACCGACGCGACGGGCAAGGCGCGGCTGGAGTTCGAGTCGCCGAAGGACTACGGGCAGGACTTCGAGTTCCGCATCGAGGCGCGCGTGGTGGACGCCAGCCGCCGCGAAATCACCGGCAACGGCACCGTGCGCGTCACGCGCCAGCGCTACTACGTCCACGCCAAGCCAGAGCACAACCTCCACAAGCCCGGCGACAAGGCAACGGTGAACTTCCGCGCGCAGGACGCGAACGAGCAACCCGCTGTCATCGAAGGCATCGTCAAAGTCACGCGCGAGTATTGGGAAGAAATCTGGGTGAACCCGGCGGGCAAGGAAGTGAAAGGGCCGGAGCTGAAGGTGCTGCAGAGCGACGGCAAGTTCCCGCCCGCGCCGCAGGTTGGGCAACGTCCGTGGCGGCTGAAGTTCCGGGGCTATCACAACGACGACATCCTCACGCGCACGCTCAAGACCGACGCCGAGGGCAAGGTGGACTTGGTCTTCACGCCGGAGCGCGAAGGCTATTACAAGGTGAGGTGGCTGACGGAAGACGCGTTCCCCAATCGCCCGCCCCAGCCCATCCGCACGGAGACGACGCTGTGGGTTGCGAACAACGTGAGCACCGAGCTGGGCTACCGGCACGGTGGCGTGGAAATCATCGTGGACCGCGACACGTTCCGCGCCGGGCAGAAGGCTCCGGTCATGCTCGTGGCGAACAGCAACGACCGTTACGTGCTCTTCACCGTCGAGGCGGACGAGCTCATCAGCCATCAGGTCGTGCATCTCACGGGCACCGTGAAGCTGGTCGAACTGCAACTCAGCGATGCCCATGTGCCCAACGTGTTCCTCAGCGCCGCGATGGTCGCGGACAAGCAGGTTCACATGGACACGAAGCAGGTCATCGTGCCGCCTACAAAGCATTTCCTCACCGTGGACGTGAAGCCCGACCGCGCTCAATACCAGCCGCGCGAGGAAGGCACGCTGCTCGTCACCACGCGCGACCACGAGGGCAAGCCCGTCGCCGCCGAGGTCGCGGTGGGCCTGGTGGACGAGTCGGTCTATTACATCCAGAGCGACTACGCGGGCGACCCGCGGCAGTTCTATTTCGGAACGAAGCGCCAGCAGCGCACGCAGACGCAGAGCACGTTCAACCAGAAGTCCTACGCGAAGCTCGTCGAGTGGGAGGAGGACGGCGTGAAAATGGTGCTGGAGTTGAGCGACGCGCTCGGGCGCGCGGACCGACAGAACAATTTGGCCTTCGAGGGCGAGAGCGACAAGGACGGCCAATTGCCCGAAAAGCGGAAGGCCGGGATGCCGCGGGAGGAGCAATCGGCCTTCGGTCGTGGCGTAATTAACCGGTCGACCGTGCTGGCATCGCCGATGAGCGGACCGGCTGGAGCGGTCGCGATGGATGCCGTGGCGCTCACTGCTGCGCCGGCACCGATGATGTCCATGGCGAAGTCTTCGCTCCGCGACGAGAAGGGCAAGGCCGACAAACAAGGCGCGGGCGAAGGTGGTGAGGAACCGAATGTCATCGTCCGCACGGATTTTCGCTCCACCATGCTCTGGCTGCCGGACGTGAAGACCGGCGCGGACGGCACCGCGCGCGTTCCGGTGAAGTATCCCGACTCGCTCACCGGCTGGAAGGCCACGGCCCGCGCGGTCGGCACCGGCGCGCAGTTCGGTATCGCGAACACGACCACGCGCACGAAGCAGCCGCTCATCGTGCGCCTGCAAGCCCCGCGTTTCTTCTCCGTGGGTGACCTGGTGCTCGTCTCGGCGGTCTTCAACAACAACACCGACCAACCGCTCGCGGTGAAGAACAACTTGGAAGCTGACGGCCTTATGATCAGCGGCATCGGCATCGAGGGCGGCGTGGTGGCGAAAGGCAAGCGAGCCGACACCGTCACCGTGCCGGCGAACGGAGAAGTCCGCGTTGACTGGGCCATCAGCGTGAAAACCCCCGGCACCGCGCGGCTCAAGGTCACAGCCTTCAGTGGCAAATACTCGGACGCGATGGAGAAGACCTACCCCGTCCACGAGCACGGCATTGAGCGCTTCCTCACCAAGGCCGGCAAGGTGCGCGGCTCCGACATCACCGTGCGGCTGGACATCCCCGCCGCACGCAAGAAGGACACCACCACGCTCGTCGTGCAGGTCGCGCCCAGCCTCGCCGTGACGATGCTCGACGCGCTGCCTTACCTGATTGATTACCCCTACGGCTGCACCGAGCAGACCATGAGCCGCTTCCTCCCGTCGGTCGTGACGGCGAAGACCTTGAAGGACCTCGGCCTTCAGCCCGAGGACGTGATGAGCCGTGTGTTTGGAGGCATTGAAGCCCGTGCTGGTGGTGCTGCCCCGCCGAACCTTGGCGCGAAGAAGGACCTGTCGAAACTCAACGAAATGACCGACACCGGCCTGAAACGCCTCTACGACTTCCAGCACGGCGACGGCGGCTGGGGCTGGTGGAAGGAAGGCCAGAGCGATCATTGGATGACCGCCTACGTTGTGTGGGGCCTCACGCTCGCGAAGCAATCCGGCGTGGCCATCAAGGCCAACGTGGTCGAGCGCGGCACCGCCTTCCTCGACAAGACACTGGTCGAGCAAGAGCAGAACTTCGACATGCAGGCCTTCATGTTGCACGCCA
>SIBB01000183.1 GCA_009695395.1 Pedosphaera sp.
AGGGCTTCATGGCGATTTTCATGATGGCCATCTTCTTCTTCGTCGGCATCATTGAAGTCATCTCCATCGCCTTCCGACCGGTGTCCCTCAGCTTCCGTCTCTACGGCAACATCTTCGCGGGCGAGAACATCCTCGAGTCCATGATGGTGCTCATTCCGTGGCTGGGCTGGCTGCTGCCGCTGCCGTTTTACTTTCTCGAACTGCTCGTCGGTCTCGTGCAGGCGCTCGTTTTTGCGCTGCTCACCTCGGTTTTTACCGCCCTGATGTGCGCCCACCATGACGAGGGTCATGGCGAGGATCACGGCCACGGAGAGCACAAGCACGCACACTAACCAATTTTAGCCGTCAGACCGTGGGCAACCTGCGGAGGCAGCTGAGAAACACAACAGGAAAGGCAATAACATGACTGGTAGTTTACACATCGGTTTGGCGGCGCTCGGGTCCGCTATTGGCGTGGGAATCATTGGCATGAAGGCAGCCGAAGCGACCGGACGTAATCCGGGCGCCGCAGGTGCTATCCGCAACCAGGCGATCATCTTCGCCGCCCTTGCGGAAGGCGTGGTCTTCTTCGCCATCTTCTTGGCCAAGTAACATTTCGGGTGCGGGGCCGCGAGGCTCCGCGCCCGATCCTTTCCGCGCTGATTTATGAATTCGCTCGCCCTTTTCGCCGCTGCAGCACCGACCGGCAACCCGGTCGGTGACATCGCGCAACAGTTCGGCGTGACGTGGCAGTTGCTGATTTCGCAGATCATCCTCTTTGCCATCGTCGCGTTCGCGCTCAAGAAGTTTGCCTACGGGCCCATCCTTGAGATGCTCGAGCAGCGCCGCACGCGCATCGCGGAGAGCCTTGCCAACGCGGACAAGATCAAGATCGAACTCGCCAAGGCGCAGGCCACGGCTCAGGAAGTCATCGGCCAGGCCAGTGCGCAGGCGCAGAAGATCATCGAGGAATCCCGCGCAGCAGCAGCCCGCGTCTCCGAAGTCGAGCGCCAGAAGGCCATCGCAGATGCCGCGAACATCATCGCCAAGGCCAAGGAATCCAACGACGCCGAGCTGGCCCGCATGAAGGGCGAGTTGCGTCAGGAATTCGGTCGCCTTGTTGTCCAAGCCGCCAGCCGTGCCACTGGCGACATTCTCACCGCTGACCAAAAGGGCCGCATCGCCGACGATGCGGTTCGCCAGTTAGCCGCCTAGTTGATACTCTCCGCGCCCGCCGATGAAAGTCAGCAAACAAGCCCGCCGCGACGGCAAGACGTTGTTCAACGTCTGCTGCGTCAACGGCATCCTCGACGAGGCGAAGATTCGGCAGGCGGTGACGCTCGTCATCGCGCAGAAGCCGCGCGGCTACGTGAGCACGCTCACGCATTTGCAACGGCTCGTGAAGCTGGACATTGCTCGCCGCACCGCCCGTGTGGAGAACGCCGTTGAATCCACGCCTGCGCAGATGGACAGCATCAAGGCCGCGCTGGCCCAGAAATACGGCCCCGGTATGAACGTGACTTTTTCGGTCAACGCCGCGCTGCTCGGTGGCGTGAAGGTGAAGGCCGGGAGCGACATTTACGACGGTAGCGTGGCCGGACGCCTCGCGGCCTTGAACGACAACCTTTGATTTTTCGACTTAACGAATTGCTATGAGCTCAATCCTGCAAGACATCGAAGCCCAAATTTCCGGCCTCAAGACCAACGTCTCCCGCCAAAACGTTGGCACCGTCCGCGAGATTTCCGACGGCGTGGCCAAGGTTGAAGGCCTCACCGACGCCATGCTCAACGAGATGCTCGACTTCGGCAACGGGGTCATCGGCATCGCGCTGAACCTCGAGGAGACCGAGGTCGGCGTCGTCGTGCTCGGCGACTACCTCGAAATCCGCGAAGGCTCCGAGGTTAAGACCACCGGCAAGCTCCTCTCCGTCCCCGTGGGCAAGGGCCTGCTGGGCCGCGTGGTGGATACCCTCGGCCGCCCCGTGGACGGCAAAGGCCC
The DNA here is from genome assembly GCA_009695395.1 of Pedosphaera sp. Lineage (GTDB taxonomy): Bacteria > Verrucomicrobiota > Verrucomicrobiia > Limisphaerales > SXTU01 > SXTU01. Next base: position 1,979 of record SIBB01000183.1, read on the forward strand.
CATCACCGCCACCGCGCAGTATCCCGTCGAGAAAATCGCGCCCGGCATCGTGAAGCGCAAATCCGTCAGCCAACCGCTCCAGACGGGTATCATGTCGGTGGACGCGATGATTCCCATCGGTCGCGGCCAGCGCGAACTCATCATCGGCGACCGTTCGACGGGCAAGACCACCATCGGCGTGGACGCGATGATCAACCAATCGCGCATCAACAAGCAGGGTCGCGCCTCGGGTGACGCGAACTTCCGCCCGGTTTACAGCATCTACGTCGCGGTCGGCCAGAAGCAGTCGAACATCGCCCGTGTCATCGCCGAACTTGAGAAGGCCGGCGCGCTCGAAGACACCATCATCGTCGCGGCCGGCGCGGACGCTCCCGCTGCTGCGCAGTATCTCGCGCCCTTCTCCGGCGCAGCGATGGGCGAGTGGTTCATGGACAACGGCATGGATGCGCTCATCATTTACGATGACCTCTCCAAGCAGGCCGTCGCCTATCGCCAAGTCTCGCTCGTCCTCAAGCGCCCCTCCGGTCGCGAGGCGTATCCCGGCGACGTGTTCTATCTCCACAGCCGCTTGCTCGAACGCTCCGCGCGCGTCAACGAACGCAACGGCGGCGGCTCGCTCACCGCGCTGCCCATCATCGAGACGCAGGCCGGCGACGTGTCCGCCTACATCCCGACGAACGTGATTTCCATCACGGACGGCCAGATTTATCTGGAGACCGACCTGTTTTACCAAGGCATCCGCCCGGCCATCTCGGTCGGCCTCTCCGTGTCGCGCGTCGGTTCCGCCGCGCAGATCAAGGCGATGAAACAGGTCGCCGGCAAAATCAAGCTGGAGCTGGCGCAGTATCGCGAACTCGCCGCCTTCGCGCAGTTCGGCTCCGACCTCGACGCCAAGACGCAGGCCACGCTCGAGCGCGGCAAGCGCATCGTCGAACTCTTCAAGCAGAACCAATACAACCCGCTGCCTGTCGAGATTCAGTCCGCCGTCCTTTACGCGATGCAGAACAACCTGCTCGACGACGTGGCGGTGGAGAAGGTGAAGGACTTCCAGAACAAGCTCACCGACTTCCTCTCCACGCGGAAAGAGGCGCTCCTCGTGCGGCTCCGCAAGGAAATGGCCATCAACGACGCGCTCGGTGCTGACTTGAAGGCGGCCGTGATGGAGTTCAAGCAGAGCTACCGCTAAGTCCGCACCCACTGTCTTAGCCCACCATGCCCAGCACACGCGACATCCGCCGGCGCATCAAGTCGGTCAAGAACACCGCCCAAATCACCAAGGCGATGCAGATGGTCGCGTCGGCCAAGATGCGCCGTGCGCAGCAGGCCGCGCTGGCGGGCCGGCCTTATGCCATGTTGATGAACGAGGTGCTCGCGGCGGCCACGGCGGGCGCGGGCGAGTTCACCCATCCGTTGATGGAGAAGCGCCCGGTCGTGAAGAAGCGCGCGCTCATCGTCATCACCACGGACAAGGGCCTGTGCGGTGCGCTCAACACCAACCTCCTCCGCGAAGCCGCGAAGTGGGACAAGGACACCACCGTCTTTGTTTGCGCCGGCAAGAAGGGCGCGCAGTGGGCGGGTCGCCTAAAGCGCGAGTTGGCTGCGGAGTTTAGCTACAAGGACACGCCGCGGTTCGCCGAGGCGCGGGCCATCTCCAAGTTTGCCCAGGAGCTTTTCCTCAGCGGCAAGGTGGACGCCGTGGACGTGCTTTACACCAATTTCATCAACACGCTCGTGCAGAAGACCGAGCAGCGGCAGTTGCTCCCGCTCGGCGAAATCACGGCGCTCGAAGCCGGCCTAGAAGGCGACGGCGCGACGGAGAAGCTCGGCGCGGCCACGCAGGAATACCTCTTTGAGCCGGTCGCCGCCACGGTGCTGGGCAACTTGCTGCCGCACTACCTGAACTACCAAGTCTTCCAATTCTTGCAGGAGGCGAAGGCCTCCGAGCAGTCCGCGCGCATGGTCGCGATGAAGAACGCGACCGACAACGCCAAGCAAATCATCAAGGACCTGACGCTCGAATACAACAAGCTGCGCCAGGCCAACATCACGAAAGAGCTTTTGGAAATCACCACCGCCCAGATGGCGATGGGCAACTAATTTACCACGATGAACACCGGCAAAATCGTTCAAATCATCGGCCCCGTCTTGGACATTGAGTTCACGGGCCAACTCCCCGCCATCTACAACGCCCTGACCGTGGAATACGACCTCCCCGGCCAAGGCAAAACCAAGCTGACGCTCGAGGTGCAGCAGCACCTCGGCGGCAACTGGGTCCGCGCCGTCGCCATGAGCACCACCGAGGGGCTCAAGCGCGGCATGCTCATCACCGACACCGGTGCGCCCATCTCGATGCCCGTCGGCAACGCCGTCATGGGCCGCGTCTTCAACGTCACCGGCGACGCCGTGGACGAGCAGGGCCCGGTGAAGGCCGACAAATACGTCTCCATCCACCGCTCCGCCCCGCCGCTCGTGGACCAGACCACCAGCCCGCAGGTGCTCGCCACCGGCATCAAGGTCGTTGACCTCATCTGCCCGTTCCTTAAGGGCGGCAAGGTCGGCGCGTTCGGCGGCGCCGGCGTCGGCAAGACCGTCATCATCATGGAGCTGATCAACAACATCGCGAAGCTGCACGGCGGCGTCTCGATGTTCGCGGGCGTCGGCGAGCGCACCCGCGAGGGCAACGATCTCTACGCCGAAATGATTGAGGCCGGCGTCATCAAGACCAAGAAGGACGCCAAGGGCCACCCGCTGATCGGCGAGAACGGCCTGCCTGTTCTCGACGAAGGCTCGAAGATCGGCCTTGTGTTCGGCCAGATGAACGAACCGCCCGGCGCGCGTCTCCGCGTGGCGCTCTCCGCGCTGGCCGTGACTGAATACTTCCGGGACGAGCACAACCAAGACGTGCTCCTCTTCGTGGACAACATCTTCCGCTTCTCGCAGGCCGGCTCCGAAGTTTCCGCGCTCCTCGGCCGCACGCCCAGCGCCGTCGGTTATCAGCCCACGCTGGCAGCCGAGATGGGCAACCTCCAGGAACGCATTACCTCGACGAAGAAGGGTTCCATCACCAGCTTCCAAGCCGTTTACGTGCCCGCCGACGACTTGACCGACCCCGCGCCTGCCACGACCTTCGCGCACTTGGATGCGACCATCGTGCTCGAGCGTTCCATCGCGGAGTTGGGCATCTTCCCCGCCGTGGACCCGCTCGCTTCCAACTCCCGCGCGCTCACGCCCGACATCGTCGGCCAAGAACACTACGATGTCGCCCGTGGCGTCCAGAAGGTGCTTCAGCGCTACAAGGACCTGCAGGACATCATCGCGATTCTGGGCATGGACGAGTTGAGCCCCGAGGACAAGACCGCCGTCTTCCGCGCCCGCAAGATTCAGAAGTTCCTCAGCCAGCCGTTCACTGTGGCGCAGGTCTTCACCGGTCGCGAAGGCAAGCAGGTGCCCGTAGCCGAGACCGTGCGCGCCTTTAAGGAAATCCTCGAGGGCAAGCACGACGCCGTCCCCGAAAACAACTTCTATCTGAAGGGCGGCATCGACGAGATCAAGGAAGGCTGATGCCTCTCTGAATCATGGCTGCGACACTGAAACTCGAAATCGTCACCCCGGAGGCGAAGATCTACTCCGAGGACGTCGACATGGTCACGCTTCCCGGCATTGAGGGCGAGATGGGCATCTACCCGATGCACATCCCTCTGATGACCCAGATCGCCCACGGCGAGATCATCGCGCGCAAGGGTGGCGTGGACCACTACCTCGCCACCGGCGAAGGCTTCGTGCAGATCACCGGCGACCGCGTGGCCATCCTCACCGACATGGCCATCAAGGCCGACGACATTGACGAGATGAAGGCCGAGGAAGCCCGCAAGAAGGCCGAGGCACGCCTCGCCGAGAAGCTCACCGACGAGGAGACGGCCACCGTTCAGGCCGCGCTGCTCCACTCGCTGACGCAGCTCAACGTCAAGCGCCGCACGCGCCGGTAGGCCAAGCTATCTTCCATTGCCCCGAAGCGAGTAATCGCTTCGGGTTTTTCTTTTGTGTTCGAGTGCTTCCCGCAAAGCTTTGGCGAAACTTACTTCACCCGGAACTTCCGCAAGTCCACCTTCGGCTTGGGCCACTTGAGCTTCATGTCCTCCAGCGTCGTCACGACCGTCTGGGCCACCGCGTAGTCGCGGAACCATTTCCGGTCGGCGGGCACGACGTGCCACGGTGCCCACGGCGTCGAGGTTTTGTTCAGCACCACTTCGTAGGCGGCCATGAAGTCGTCCCAGCGCTCGCGCATCGCTAGGTCGCCTGGCTCGAACTTCCAGTTCTTCGACGGGTCGTCGAGCCGCGTCTGCAAGCGTTCCGCCTGTTCCGCGTGGCTGATGTGCAGGAAGAATTTCAGCAGCGTATAGCCGCTGTCCGTCAGCATCCGCTCGAAGTCGTTGATGTGGTCGTAACGCGGCTGCCACACCTCCGGCGGCGTGAGGTTCATCACGCGCACCACCAGCACGTCCTCGTAGTGCGAGCGATTGAAGAGGCCGATGCGCCCGAAGCGCGGCACCGCTTGGTGGACTCGCCAGAGATAATCATGCGCGAGTTCCAGCGTGCTCGGGGCCTTGAACTCCACCGTCGCCACGCCCGCCGGCTCGACGAACTCGAAGAGCCGTCGTGCCGTGCCGTCCTTGCCGCTCGTGTCCATTCCTTGCAGCACGATGATGAGGCCGCGATTGGCGTTCGCGTAGAAGAGGTCCTGCAGCTTGCCGAACCGCTCCAGCAGCCGGTCGGTCTCCATGATGGTCGGTTCCTTTTCGAGGCCGGCGCAGAAGCGCGGGTTGAAGTCACGCAGACGGACCTTGCCGGAAACGCGGATGGGTTGTGCCATGCGGCGAGTGTGCGCAAAACCGCGCCGGAGGCAAATCCGCTTCCTCCCCTTGCCGCCCTCCCCTCAGGCCAGCACATCCTTCACGACATTCCCGTGCACATCGGTCAGCCGGTAGTCGCGGCCCGCGTGGCGGTAGGTCAGGCGCGTGTGGTCGAAGCCCAGCAGGTGCAGCATCGTCGCGTGGAAGTCGTGAACGTGAACGCCGTTGGCGGCGACGGCGTT
>SIBB01000184.1 GCA_009695395.1 Pedosphaera sp.
ACGAAGCTCTCTCCGCTGCGCGTGGTGTCCTTCACGTTCTTCGCGCTGTCCTGCTCGTTGCCGAGAATGACCATGCCGTTGTGGACGATGGGAGAGATGCCGCAGCCGTGCTGGCTGACGAAGGGGCCGAAGTCGCGCTCCCACGCGACCTTCCCCGTGTGGTCCAACGCCGCGAGCTTGAAGTGCTCCAGTTCGTTCCAGATGACATAAACATGCTGCGCGTCCACGGCGGGCGTGGCGGCGGCGAAGTTGTTGAACTTGTGTGGCGTGAAGGGGGCCTGCTTGAAGTCATGCCGCCAAAGCTGCTTGCCGGTGAGCGCGTCGTGGCACAGCACGCGCACGCCGCCGCTCCGGCTGTCGCAGGTTGTCACGAACAGCTTGTTCCCCCACAGCACCGGCGACGAATGGCCGACGCCCGGCAGCTCCACGCGCCAGTTCACATCGGTGTCGGAGAGCTTCGTGGGAATGGTCTTCGCGTGGCTGATGCCCGTGCCGTTCGGCCCGTGGAAACGCGTCCACTCCTGAGCGGAGGTGGTGGCAATCAGGGCAAACAGAGCGAGGAAGCGCAGCATGGATTGCAGACGGGGCAGGGCGGTAGTGGCTTCATCGGGGAGGTGGAAAGGCTACTCAAACAATCCCTGTATCTCCTCCCATGTCAGGTTGTCCGCGAGGGTTTCCTCGCCGCCGAGGGTGGCTTTGATGATGGCGCGTTTCTTCTGCTGGAGTGCTAGAATCTTCTCCTCCACCGTGCCGCGCGCGATGAGTTTGTAGCTCGTCACCACGCGCGTCTGGCCGATGCGATGCGCGCGGTCGGTTGCCTGGTCCTCCACCGCCGGGTTCCACCACGGGTCGAAGTGGATGACCGTGTCCGCGCCCGTGAGCGTGAGGCCCACGCCGCCGGCCTTGAGGCTGATGAGGAAGACGGGGATCTTCGCGTTGCCCTGGAACTTCTCCACCACCGCGCCGCGATTTGTCGTGGAGCCGTCGAGGTAGCAATACTCAATCTTCTCCGCCGTGAGCTTGTCCTTGAGCAGCGCGAGCATCGTGGTGAACTGGCTGAAGACCAGCACGCGATGCCCGCCGTCGATCGCCTGTTCCAGCAACTCCCCGAACATCGCCACCTTGCCGGAGCTGTCGTCGGTGAACTCCGCGTTCTCCATCTTGAGCAGCCGCAGGTCGCAGCAGATTTGCCGCAGCCGCAGCAGCGCGTTCAGGACAATCATCTTGCTCTTCGCCACGCCATTCGCACCCACGGCGTCCATGACTTCCTTGCGGCTGACGGCGAGCACCTGCTTGTAGATTTCCAACTGGTCGTCGGTGAGTTCGCAGTAGGAAATTTGCTCGAGCTTCGCGGGCAAGTCCTTTGCCACCTCGGTCTTGAGGCGGCGCAGTATGAAGGGTCGCAAGCGCCGGCCCAGCCGCGCCTGCACGGCCTCGTCCTTGTCGCGCGTGATGGGCTGTTCGTAACGCTCCTTGAAGTCCGTGGCCGAGCCGAGATAGCCGGGCATGAGGAAGTCCAGGATGCTCCAGAGGTCGAGGACGGAGTTCTCCATCGGCGTGCCGGTGAGCACGACGCGGTAGTCCGCCTTCACGGCTTTGACGGCCTGGGAGTTTTGCGTCTGGTGGTTCTTGATGTGCTGAGCCTCGTCGAGCACGAGCGTGTCGAACTCCATCTCGCGATACTTCTCCGCGTCGCGCCGGATGAGCGCGTAGCTGGTGATGACGAGGTCGCTCTTGGCGATGTCCTCGAAGCGCGAGTGCCGCCCCGTGCCGTGCAGCGCGATGACCTTCAGCGTGGGGGTGAACTTCTTCGCCTCCGCGAGCCAGTTGAAGACCAACGACGTGGGACACACGATGAGCACAGGGCCGGCGAGCTTCTTGTTCGTGTGGCAGGAGTGGAAGAACGCGAGGGTCTGGAGCGTTTTGCCGAGGCCCATTTCATCCGCGAGGATGCCGCCGAACTTGTTCTCGCGGAGGAACCCCAGCCACGCCACGCCCTGCTTCTGATACGGACGCAACACGTCCTCCAAGTGGCCGAGCGGCGGGCAGGCCAGCTTCGTCTGCCCGCTCTGCCGCGACGCTCGCTCGCGCCAACCTCCGGCCGCCTGCACCTGCCAGCCGGGCTGTTGCCGGAGCGTGGCGTCGAGGAAGCCCGCCTGCACGTCGCTGAAGCGGTAGCCCTTCGCGTGCTGCTGCGGCGCGCAGTCGCGCAGGACCTCGTTGAACTCCTCCAGCGCGCTGGTGTCGATGAGCGCGATGCGGCCGTTCTTCAGCCGCGTCGTGCCGTTGCCAGACAGGATGAGCCGCTGGATGTCGGCGGCGGAAAACTTCTCCCCGTCCGCCGAGCCGAGCGACATCTCGACATCGAACCACCGCTCCCCCGAGGGCCGGATTTCGAAGCGCGGTTCCAGCCGCTCGAAGTTCTTCGTGGTGCTGTGCTGCAAGCGTTCTTCGAGCGAGACCTCCCATTCCTTCTGCCAGCGCGGGTAGTCCTTCGCGAAGAAGCGCACGACGTTGCTCTCGCCGTGGAGATTCCAGCGGCCCTGCGGGTCGGGGCCGCTGAAGCCCGCACGGCGCATACGCTCGCCTGCGCCAACCTCCGCGCCGAAGTCGCGCGTCGAGTAGCGCGTGGTGCATTTCGGGTCGGGGAGCCAGAGGGATTCGTCCTTCGCCGTGACGCCCACAGTCATGATGCGCGGGCCGTAGGCGCACTGGAGCTGGGCCTGCACCTGCGCGAGGCCGCCGTTCAGCGCGAGAATAAAACGCGGCGACTGCGGTTCGAGGGTGAATTCATCCACCCCAAAGTTCGCGTCCACCTCGCACTCGGCTTCGAGCACGACGAGTTCCTGACTGAGAAACAAGGGCACGCGCTGGCGGGGCAGCCGGACGGGGCCTTTGAAGATGTCCCGCCATTGCACGGGCAGGCCGACTGGCTCGAAGGAAGCGCCGCGAAACGCCCATAAGTTTTCGCCCGCCAGCAGCGTGGGCTGCGTCGTGTTCGGTGGCAGGCACAGCAGAATTTCTCCGGAAGTTTCGAGCTTGGCTTCCACGGGAACGCGCCACGAGGCGGTCGTCACGGCGATGGGTTGGCCACGTCCGGCGGAGAGTCGCGGGTGCTCCCCGAGCGCGCCGAGGAGTTGAGTCAGCTCGGTCAGCGAGAGCATGAGGCCACCGGGCGTTTCGCCACCGGCGATGGTTTCGGCGCAGTCCAGCACCCGCTCGTCGGCGGGCGAGAGGCTGAAGGGTCGGTTCATCGGCAGGGCGCTCAACGGCACGCGTCCGCCGCTCCAGCGGCCCTCGAACGTGGCCATCACTTTCCCGCGCGCGAGACTGGCGGCGAGCGTGGGCGGGAGGATTACGGTGATTTCGAGGGCCTCGGCGGGCTCGCCGGCCTTCGCCCGACGCAGGCGCGGACCGGCTTGGGGCTCCAGCTCACGTGCGACGGGTGTCACTCCGAGTCGCGCGGGCAGGGGCGTCGCTGTGTCGCTCCCGCGCGGCGCGGGTTTCTCGCGCTGCAAGTGGTGCAGGCCAATCGCGACTGAGTGCGCGCAGATGAGGCCGGCCTCGCGCGCGGAGCGGCAGGTGCAGAGATTATCGATGTCCACCGGTCCCTTGATGACGAGCCCGGCGCGATAGGAGGAAGTGCCTTCCTGCACGACGCCTTTGAGCAGCGGCGGCGTCCAGTTCGAGGACAGCACCTTGCCGTCCGCCAGCAGAGAGCGGGCATTCTTGACCGCTTCCCAGCCAGCGGACTTCGCGAAGAAGGCCTCCGTCAACTCAGTGAAACTCATCGAAGCGACTGTGCCGGACACGGCGGGCTGATGGCAAAAAGTTTTCCCTCACGTGTGTCCAGCGGGGTGGGTTTCATGGCTTGCCGGCCGCCTGCTCCCATATGCGTCCGAGGAAGCGCAGCTCCGCGCCTGCTCTGCGGCAGCTCGCGAATCCACAGCGGCAACACCGCGCCGAGCAAGCCCGCCGGAATACCCAGCACCACGAGCGGTATCGCAGCGGCGAAGAGTTGGTGGAAGGTGAAGCCCGTTTCTGTCCGCGCGATGCCGGTCTTCACCCAGCGATAGAAGTCCACCCATTGCTCCACGCCCGCTACGAGCAAGCCGAGCCAGACCGCCGCGCCGAGCAGCAGAACCGTCGTCGCTGTCTCGCGTGCCCAGCCCCGCGTGCGCGGCGAGGCCATTACCGCGCCGCCCAGCCCGATGCCGAGGATGAACGACATCAGCACAATGGCGAACGCCTGGAGCGACGCGCCGAAGAGCAGCACGAGCGAAGGGGCGGCGAGGACTTCGAGGCCCATCGAGACTGCGCCGGTGAGCGCGACGAGCGGGAGGGACAGAGAAGAGTAATTAGTGATGAGTGAAGAGTGAGCGGTTGATGGTGCGGTGACGGTGTCGTCGGTCGGCGCGGGTGTTGCCTTCATGCTTCGAGCCAGGCCGAGAGCGATGAGACCGAGAGCGACGTTTACCATCGACGTGAGTTGCAGCGACGCGGTCATGCCCATCGCCGGCACGAGCACGAAGCCCGCGAGCCACGCGCCGCAGACCGCGCCAAGGCTGTTCACCGAATAGAAACGCGCCGAGAGCCGGCCCGCGTCGGGGCCGGAGCGGTTCAGCCACGCGGCGATGAGGGGCAGCGTGCCGCCCATGAGAATCGTCGGGCCGAGCAGAAGGCCGACGCTGAGAACCGTCTTCAACGCGAGCAAGGCCGCCGGCATTTCCAGCAGCGGCGCGCCCGCGCTGATGAACAGTTTGTCGGCGCCCGAGTGCAGCAGATGGAAGACGAACGCGTAGAGGCCGATGGTGATTTCCAGTTTGCCATAGAGCGCGAGCGGATTCGATGCGGCGTCCGCGCGTTGCCCGAAAAGCTGGTTGCCCAACGCGAGCCCACCCATGAAGACCGCTAGCACCACCGTCTGCGCCTGCACTGTGCTGCCGAGCATCAGCGCGAGATGCTTCGACCACAGGACTTCATAAATCAGCGCCGTCGCCCCGGAGCAGAAGAAGAGCAGCAGCACAATCATGTTGCTACGTCAGTGAATGGTTGGCCTCGGAGCGGGCAAAGCGGAACTCGCGCGGGGTGCGAAGCGAAAGTGACTGCGATGCTTCGGCTACTTGGCCGTGAAACGATACACCGTGGTGCTCTTCAGGGTCTGCCCCGGTTGCAGGATTGTGGTGGGGAAAGACGGCTGGTTCGGTGAGTCGGGATAATGCTGTGTCTCGAGGCAGAAGCCGTTGCGGAACTGGTAGGGCTTGCCGCTCTTGCCGGTCAGTTTGCCGTCGAGAAAGTTGCCGCAGTAGAATTGCAGGCCGGGCTCGGTGGTGAGCACAGCCATCGTGCGGCCTGTGGTGGGTTCGTAAACAGTCGCGGCCAACGCGAGGGCGCCGCTCTGGCTGTCGAGAACCCAGTTGTGGTCGTAGCCGCCGCCGAACTTCATCTGCTCGTCCGTCGAGTTCACGCGCTCACCGATGGCGTGGGCCGTGGTGAAATCAAGCGGCGTGCCCTTGACCGGACGCAGCTCGCCCGTGGGAATGAGGCCGACGTTCACCGGCGTGAACTTCGCGGCCTTGAACGTCAGCTCATGGCCGAGGATGTCGCCGTTGCCTTCGCCCTTGAGGTTGAAGTAACTGTGCTGCGTGACGTTGACGGGCGTGGCCTTGTCCGTGGTGGCGGTGTATTCGATGCGCCAGTCGTTGTCGTCGGAGAGCCAGTAGGTCACGCTGAGGCTCAAGTTCCCGGGATACCCTTCCTCGCCGTCCTTGCTCAGGTAGCTGAACTTCACGCCCTGCGCCCCTGGCTTCGTCAGGCCCTCGCCCTGCCAGACGACTTTGTCGAAGCCCTTCAATCCGCCGTGGAGCGCGCACTTCATGCCGCCGGGCTCGTTGTTGGTGGCCAGCGTGAATGGCTTTCCGCCCAATGTGAACTTGCCCTGCGCGATACGGTTCCCATATCGGCCCACCACCGCCCCGAAGTAGGGCGTGCCCTTGAGGTATTCGGCGAGCGTGTTGAAGCCTAGCACGATGTCGGCGCTCTTGCCGTTGCGGTCGGGCGTTTCGAGGCTGAGCACGATGGCACCATAAGTCATGGCGCGTAGCCGGATGCCCTTGCTGTTGGTGAGGGTGTAAACTTCAACGGGCGTGCCGTCGCCGGTTTTGCCAAACGGCTGCCCCTGCGGTTTGCCGGCCGCGGACGCAGAGGTGAACGCCGTGATGGCTGCAAGGCAGGAGAGGAGGGTTTTCATTTGCATGGCAATTCAGTCAGCAACATCCGCGGCACTTGAGAGGTGCTGATGACGAGAGCCTAAACAGCGCGACGCCTTGGACAAGGCTGGAATTGCCGGGTGCTAGAGATGGACTGCACGTAGCCGGTGGAAAGTGAGAGAAAGCCTTGGCTCGATTGACTTTATTGGAGGTTGGTAGCCCGTATGGGAGTCGAACCCATCTTTCAGCCTTGAGAGGGCCGTGTCCTAGCCGATAGACGAACAGGCCAACCAGAACGTCGCGATGCTAGAGAGGGATCGCGTGATGTCAATTGCGGAGAACAAAAAAGCCGCCCGTTTCCGGGCGGCTTGAGAAGGAAAGCGCTGAGGCAATTACTTGCGGCGCCGGAAGAGCAGGCCGGCAGCACCGAAGAGGCCGAGCGCAAGAGTGGCGGGCTCAGGCACCGCAACTGCGAAGCTTGCGTGAAGGTTTAAATCAGTCGGTGCGAGTGCGGCGCCACCGGGCGGCAGTGGAGTGCCACCAAACGTGAGGGCAGTAACGGCAGAGCTTCCGACTTTGGTGTTTGCCGCGTCATCGAAAGTTGCTCCACCAACCCACGCACGCATTTGGTAAAACCCGGCACCACCACCACCAATCGTCGCACTTGTCACAATGACCTCGCCACCGTTCAAAAAGCCGTTATAAGGCAGGCCGGCAGCCAAGGTGAAGACACCGCTCGAATGATTCAAGTTCCCAGAAGACGCACCGAACAAGAAATCAACCTTAGTCGTGTTGTTCGCGAGCGTCCCGGAAGAAACCACGGGATTTCCAATGA
>SIBB01000185.1 GCA_009695395.1 Pedosphaera sp.
CGAGGCGAGGGGGAGACGGATGGATGAGGGTGAACTGTGCTGCGCAAGGGAGGAGAGGACGCCGCCAGGGGCAACCGTGCGCGTGGACCGAAGCCGTCTTGGGCACTTACTTGGAGCCGCAGGCCGCAAAGAGGGCGGCGGAGCTTGCGCGAGCGTTCAATTGCGCCAAGTGAAAGCAGCAGTCGGAGTGTAAAGGGCGCGCTGGTCGAGTTGGCCGGCCACGAGCTGCCCACGCACCGCGCCGAAATAGGGTGGCAACGTGGTAAAAGAATCAGGGGAAGCGAACTGCGGAAGCCTGATCGGACGGATCGGCGGCGGAAGAGCCAAAAAAGAAAAGGCCACTCTGAACCTCCGTTATTGGCGTTTCTATTCTGACTTTGATCCTGACTCGGAGAATCTTAAGTCATCAATAAAGTGATAATCTCGAATGGTAACACTTGTTTCATGCGGTTGGCGGAGAGGGAGGGATTCGAACCCACGGTGGTGTTACCCACGCACGCTTTCCAGGCGTGTGCCTTAAACCACTCAGCCACCTCTCCAACCGTTTAACTGCAACCAGCCACACCTTTTCATATTTTGCGAGGATCAGGGTTCGGGGCAAGCTGATTCGCCGGACACTCCACGCTCGCTCGGAGACATGGCTACGCAATACCTGACTTCGTCTCCACCCAGCGGGCGAGGAGCCACAGCAGATCCGCCAGCCGGTTGAGGTAAATGATAATCTCGGGGTTCTGCAACTGCCCGGCCTCGTGCAACGCGCACACGCGCCGCTCGGCGCGTCGGCAAACGGTCCGTGCCACGTCCAGTGCCGCGCTGTGCAGGGTTGCGCCCGGTGTGGCCCAGCCTTTGAACGTGATGCTCTGCGCCTCGATCTCGGCCACGAGCAGGTCGAGCTTCGCCGTCAATTCGACGCTCACGAGCGTGAAGCCGTCTTTCGCGTAGCGTGGCAAGTCCTCCATCCCGGTCGCCAGCTCTCCCATCAGCGTGACCAAATCCTGCTGGATGACGAGTAAGTTGCCGCTGACAAACGCCTCTGTCGCCGACGCGCGCGCAAGGCCGAGCGCCGCGTTTAGTTCGTCCACTGTCCCGTAAGATTCCACACGCGGGTGGCACTTGGACACGCGGCGGTTATACATCAGTCCTGTAGTTCCATTGTCGCCCGTCCTGGTCGCGATGCTCATTGCAGCGAATTCTACAGCGGCGCGCAAGCCACGCAAGTGTGCGCGTGATTTTGATCCGGATCCTAATCCCAATCCTGCTCCTCGGGCGTTCGCGGCCAATGACGAGGGGGACGAGGATTACGAGCACGTGTCAGGGTCGGGCCAACTTTTTGCTTCGCCCGCATGGCATCGTTGACACGCATTGCGTCGTTGCTACCGTCCGCCCGGGATTTTACTTATGGACGCCAAACTCTTTCTTAAAACCATCTTCCTGATTGTGGTCCTGCTGTTTCTTGTGCTCATGGGCATGGAAAACCGCGGCGAGGTCGAATTCGCCCTCAAACCACTGTTGTCGAACAAGGTCAAGCTGCCTTCCGCGCTGATGTATTTTGCCTTCTTCGCCATCGGCGTGCTCACGGGCACGATTCTGACCGCAGGCAGCGGCAAGGGCGGCAAGGGCAGCAGCGGTGGTGGCAAGTCCGGAAAGTGAACTGTGAATGCCCGGATCGGCCTCGCGACGGCGCGGCTGTTCCAGGGGCCAATGCGTTTGTCCAGCCCAAGTCGGCCGCTGACGCATGGGTGAACGATGCGTCCTGCCACCGTGCGTTCGGTGCGATCGAACTTATGCACAGCGGTTCCCTGAGTAGGACATCTCTGCGGGTCACAGACTCGCGCTCCTTGGAATAAAGTTTCTCGCCACGCCGTCCGAAACTCCGTGTTCCGCAATGCTCTGATGACGCTCGCCTGTCTTGGCTTCTCCGCCGGGGCCGCCGAGCGAGTGGATTACCTGAAGGACGTGAAGCCCGTCCTCGCGGCGCGCTGTTACGCCTGCCATGGCGCGCTCAAGCAGGAGTCCAAGCTGCGCGTGGACACGGGGGAGTTCATCCGTCAGGGCGGCAAGCACGGCCCTGCCATCGTCGCCGGTAAACCCGACGCCAGCCTGCTGCTGAAGAAAGTCTCCGCGCACAGCCTTGATGAGCGGATGCCGCCAGAGGGCGAAGCGCTCCACGCTCCACAAATCGCCGTGCTGCGTGCGTGGATAGCCGCCGGCGCACTCGCGCCCAAGGATGAGAAGCCGGAGTCCGACCCGCGTGAACATTGGGCGTTCAAGGCCCCAGCCAAGCCGCCCACCCCAACAATCGGCAATCCCCTCGACGCATTCCTCGAGGCCCAACGCCGCCAGCAAAAGCTGACCGCCCAGCCTCCAGCCGACCCCGCTCTTTGGCTCCGCCGCGTCACACTGGACCTCACCGGCCTCGCGCCGACGCGCGAGGAAATGGAGGCGTTCGTCCGCGAGACTGCTGCCGTCGGCAATCGGCGATCGGCAATCGCCAATGCCGTTGACCGCCTGCTCGCCAGCCCGCACTACGGCGAGCGTTGGGGCCGGCACTTCATGGACATCTGGCGCTACAGCGACTGGTGGGGCCTCGGCGCGCAGCTCCGTTACAGCCAGAAACACATCTGGCATTGGCGCGACTGGATTGTGGAATCGTTCAACGCCGACAAGGGTTACGACCGCATGATTGTCGAGCAACTCGCCGGCGACGAACTCGCGCCCACCGACCCTGCCACCCTGCGCGCCACCGGCTTCCTCGCGCGGAACTACTACCTCTTCAACCGCACGACTTGGATGGACGACGTGGTGGAGCACACGAGCAAGGCGTTCCTCGGCCTCACGCTGAACTGCGCGAAATGCCACGACCACAAATACGACCCGCTCTCGCACACGGACTACTACGCCATGCGCGCCATCTTCGAGCCGTATCACGCGCGCCTCGATGAGCTGCCCGGCGAGACGGACCTGGAGAGGAACGGCCTCCCCCGCGCCTACGACCTGCACCTCGACCGCCCCACTTACCTGCACTTGAAGGGCGACGAGAAGACCCCCGACACGAACCAAGTCATTCGTGCCGCCATCCCTGCTGTGCTGGCGTTCAAGCAACTCGACATCAAGCCCGTGAAGCTCCCGCCGCCCGCACACAACCCCGCGCTCCAGCCGTGGGTGCTCACGAACCACCTCCTCGCCGCCGAAGGGCAAATCACGATTGCGCGCCAGTCCGTTGAGGCCGCAAAGAAGAAACTCGCCGACATCGCCCGGAGCGCGGTTGTCCCACCCGCAGCAGCCCCGAACGTAGCGACCGTGTCCATTCCTCCCACCACTCCGTCCGCATCAACCAACAAACCCCGCTTCACCGACACCTTCGCCGCCGCCAATCTCCAACTCTGGGAACTCCTCGATGACCAGTGGTCCTACGTGGACGGCGTCTTGCGCCAATCCCTCGCCACCGCTCTAAGCAGCGCCGTCCGCAGCCGTGCGGACCACCCGGTGGACTTCCAAGCCACGGTGAAGTTCCGCCCCACCGGTGGCGGCGTTTACAAGTCTGTCGGCTTCACCTTCGACACCACGGACGCGCGCGAGACGCTGGTCTATCTCAGCGCGCACGCGCCCGGCCCGAAGCTCCAAATCGCTTACGGCAAGGCCAACCAATACACCTACCCGCCCAGCGGCATGCAGCCGCGCGCCGTGAAGCTCGGCGAGGTTTACGAGTTGACCCTACGTGTGCGCGGCTCACTGCTGAACGTCGCGCTCAACGGCGAGCACGCGCTGGCCTTCGAGCTGCCGAGCCGCACGCCCGGCAAGTTCCAGCTCATCACCTACGACGCCACCGCCGACTTCCTCGCCTTCGAGCTGAACGCGCTGCCTGCCGACTTGCAGCTCGTGAAGTCCAGCGCCCCCGCCCCCGCGCCGACCGCCAAGCCCGCCGCGCCCACGCTCGTCTCCACGCCCGACCAAGCCCTTGCTGCGCTGAAGGCCGCTGAACTCGCCCTCGCCGCAGCCCAGTTGCGCCCCGCGCTGGTCCGGGCCGCGTGGGAAGCTGACTTCAGTCGGAGCCAATCGCCCGCCCCGCCCCGCCTGACGAACTCACTCACTGCCGCCGCCAGCGCTGAGGCGAAGTTCAAGCTCGCCCAAGCCGAAGCCGACTTGGCGAAGGCCGAGTTGGAAAGCATTGCTCCCAGCAGCGAGGCGAAGAAGCAGAAGGAGCCGGACGCGGAGAAGAAGTTGAAGGCCGCCCAAGCCGCTTTGGGCACCGCGCAGAAAATCCTCGCCACCCCCGGCACGAACTACGCATCCCTCCGCGCGACGCTCAAACCCTTCGAGGGGCCGGACGAGACCGAAGCCCATCGCCAACTCCCGTATCCCACCACCAGCAGCGGTCGCCGTCTCGCCTTCGCCAACTGGCTTGCTGACCGCCAAAACCCCCTCACCGCGCGCGTGCTCGTGAACCATGTCTGGACCCGCCACTTCGGCCAACCGCTGGTCGCGAACGTCACGGACTTCGGTCGCCGCGCCGCGAAGCCGCTGCACGCCGACCTGCTCGACTGGCTCGCCGTGGACTTCATGGAGCACGGCTGGAGCTTGAAGCATTTGCACCGGAGGATGGTGTTGTCGGAGGCGTATGGCATGAGTAGTTCGAGTGGAGTTGAAGGCTTGAAGAGTGGAAGAGTGGAAGAGGCTCGTGCGGCGAACACCGTCGCCCCTGCCTACCCTTCAACGCTTCAACCCTTCAACGCTTCAACCCCTCTCCCCCTTCATCTCTCCCACTCCCTCGACCCTGAGAACAAGTTCTACTGGCGCATGAACTCCCAGCGCATGGACGCCAACGTCCTTCGCGACAGCCTGCTCCACCTCGCCGGCACGCTGGACCTCCAGCTCGGCGGCCCGACGATTGACCCGAAGCGCGAGGACACGCTGCGCCGGAGCTTTTACTTCACGCAGTCGCCGGAGGACTTGAACAAGTTCCTGGAGATGTTCGACAACGCGAACACGAAGGAGTGCTACCGCCGCGACGAGAGCATCCTGCCGCAGCAGGCGCTCGCGCTGGCGAACAGCCGGCTCGCGTCCACCGCCGCCGCGAAGGTCGCCGAGCGCCTCGTGCAGGCCGCCTCGAGTGCCTCCGACGCCGCCTTCATCCGCACCACCTTCACCACCCTCCTCGCCACCGCGCCCACGCCCGCCGAGCACGCCCTCTGCGCCGAGAGCCTTGCCCAATTCCTCACCGCCGCGAAGGAGCGCAAGTCCGCCCAACCTGAAGCCAAAGCCCGTGCCGCCCTCGTCCACGCGCTCTTGAATCACAACGACTTTATTACTATTCGTTAAACCAGCCCATGAGCCGCCTGCAAAAATACCTTCGAGGGGAATCGCAAGCGTGGTCGCGCCGCTCCTTCCTCAACCGCTCCGGCCTGGGCTTTGGCGGCCTCGCGCTGGGCACGATGCTGGCGCGAGATGGCTTCGGACTGGAGAGCAGTTGGCGGCCGCCCACGGGCTTGCCGCACTTCCCGGCGCGGGCGAAGTCGGTCATCTGGATTTTCCTGCGCGGCGGCTTGAGCCACATGGAGAGCTTCGACCCCAAGCCCGCGCTCACCCAATACTCCGGCAAGACCTTCGATGAAACGCCGTTCAAGGGCGTCAACGACCCGGAGAAGCGCAAGCGTGTGCGCGTGGTCGTGGTGAACGACGCCAACGGCCAGCAGCGGAATAAGGTTTACCCGCTGCAAGTCGGCTTCGCGCCCGGCGGCAAGAGCGGCATCGAGGTGAGCGACTGGTTTCCGCATCTCCGCGCGAGCGTGGACGACCTCGCCATCGTGCGCTCGATGTGGACCACCGATGACAACCACGGCGCGCAAATACAATTTCATTCAGGTCGCCACATGCTCGACGTGCAGGAGCCTACCATTGGCGCGTGGGTGAACTACGGCCTCGGCTCGTTGAACGAGAACCTCCCGCAGTTCATCAACATGGGCCCACGTTTCTTCGACAAGCGCGACGGCCGTTACCTCGGTCCCGCCTACGACGCCGTGCCGCTCGTCATCGACCCGCGCGAGCCGCTGGCCTACGCGCGGCCCGAGGGCGATGTCAGCTCGGCGGAGCAACAGATTCAGTTCGACCTCGTCGGCAAGTTGAACCGCCTGAAAGCCACGCAATACCCCGGCGACCAAGCCCTCGACGCGCGCATCAAGAGCTACGAACTCGCCTACCGGATGCAGATGGCCGTGCCTGAGGCCGTGAGTTTCGACAGCGAGACGGCGGAGACGAAGCAGCTCTACGGGCTGGAGCAAGCCGAGACGAAGGCCTTCGGGATGCAACTCCTCGCGGCGCGGCGCTTCGTGGAGCGCGGCGTGCGCTTCATCCAAATCCAGCACGGCGACGGCGCGGCCGGCGCGTGGGACGCGCACAGCGGCTTGAAGGCGAACCACTCGAAGCTCTCCGCCCAGGTGGACAAGCCCACCGCCGGCTTGCTCCAAGACTTGAAACGGCGCGGCCTGCTGGACGAAACCATCGTCGTCTTCGCCACCGAGTTTGGCCGCACGCCCGGCTCGCAGGGCGCGGACGGGCGCGATCATCACCCTTACGGCTTCAGCGTCTGGCTCGCCGGTGGCGGCATCAAGGGCGGCGTGGTCCACGGCGCGACGGACGAGCTGGGCTTCCACGCCGTCGAGCACGCCCACTACGTCACTGACATCCACGCGACGCTCCTCCATCAACTCGGCCTGAACAGCCGCAAGATGGAAGTCCCCGACAGCAAACGCCTCGACCTCGACCACGGCGAAGTCATCAAGAGAATTTTGGCGTAGCCGCCGAGGTGAGGAGGCGGACTCTACCCGCTCGGACGAATCCGCCTCCTCACCTCGGCGGCTACACAGTTCCTCCGGCAATTGGAGCTTGGAGCCGCTTCGGCGCCGTCGCTATCCTGTCGCCATGAAAGCTTTGGCTGCTGCGCCATTCCGCATTCCCGTGGTCCCGACCGTGGATCAAATCATGGCGGAGGAACGCGCCGGCAGCTTCGCCAAGCGCAGCCTCAAGACCAGCGCCAAGCTCGC
>SIBB01000186.1 GCA_009695395.1 Pedosphaera sp.
GAGTGTCCAGTTTTCAGTGTTCACTGAGCGACTGCTCGCCAGCGTGGACACGACCGGTGCAGGCGTGCGGGCGAATTCGGCGGCCTTGGTGTCCGCCGTCACGTTGAGGCGGAAGTGGCCGAGCGTCGCCTTCGCGGTGGCGGACTGCTGCTCGAGCGTGACCGACAGCCGCGATCCGGCGGGGATTTCCACCGGCTTCTCGGCGATGAGCGTCAGCGAATGTGCCTTGCCCGTGGAACCGCCCACGGCCCAGCCGCGCGTGCGGTCCTTCGCGGACGCGGTGTCGTTGATGACGTTCTCCGCGTCGTAGCTCGCCTGCGTGAAGTCGGCGATGGCCGCGGTGAACTTCACCTCGCGCGCACCGTTCATCGCGAAGGCCAGGTCCTTCGCGGGCGCGTCGTTGCCCGCCTTGTCCCAGACGACGTTGCGTTGCGCGTCGAGCGCGACCACACGGAAGCCTTTCAGCCGCTCGCCCGCCTCGGCGCGATTCCACACCACGATGCGCTCCAGCGCGCGGGCCTCCTTCAAGTCCACTTCCCACCACGGGTTTTCCTGCGACTCGGTGTGGGCGACGGAGCCTTTGTCGTATTCGCCATCGGTCTTGCCATCAATGGCGCGGGAGGCAGCCGCACCCATGTAAACGCTGCTCTGCTTCGCCTCGCCTTTGAGCGCGACATTCTCGCCGCCGCTGAAGACCTGCACTTCGGCAAGCTGGAGGAACTGGCCTTTCGTCGGCAGCTCGATGCGCACGAAGCGCGCGACCGGCCCCTTGCTCTCAGCAGACGGCAGGATGCTCGCGCGCACGCGGGTGATGACGAAGTTGCCGCCAGCATGTCCGGGGCCTTTGCCGGGCAGCTTGTCATTCGGCAACGCTTCGAGTCGGAGCGCGGTCAGTTTCTGCGCGTCGGGCACGGTCAGTTCGATGGTGAAGTTGTCCTTGGCCGCCTCGTTCTTCGCGACGAGGACCGAGCCGTCGTCTTGCGCCGCGAGTGCTGCGCCGGAGGAAGACTTCGCGGCGCTGGGCTTCGGCGAATTCCATTCCAGCTTCACCGGAAACGCCTGCGCCCATCTCTCTGCGCCACCCAAGACTACGGCGGACGGCGACTTAAACTTCGCCTCCACCGCCGCGAGTTCCGCTTCCCAGTCCGCGCGCTGCTTGCGCTGCGTGTCGCTGAGGAAGCTGAGGAGCGGCGACTCGTCGCGCTTGTCGGCATCCTCGGTGTTATTGAGGAATGCGTAGAGCTGGTAATACTCCTTCTGCGCAATGGGGTCGTATTTGTGCGTGTGGCATTGGGCACAGGCCATCGAGGTGCCCAGCCAGACGGCGAAGGTCGTGTTCACGCGGTCCACGATGGCGGCGATGCGCCACTCCTCGTCGTTCGTGCCGCCTTCGTTGTTCGTCATCGTGTTGCGATGGAACGCGGTGCCCTTGAGCTGCTCGTCCGTAGGGCTGTCGAACAGGTCGGCGGCGAGTTGCTCCAAGGTGAACCGGTCGAACGGCAGGTTGTTGTTGAACGCATTGATGACGTAATCGCGATAGGCCCAGATGACACGCGACGGGTCGTCCGCGTAACCGGCGCTGTCCGCGTAGCGCGCGAGGTCCAGCCACAATCGCGCCCAGTGCTCGCCGTAGCTCGGCTTCGCCAATTGCGCTTCCACGAAGCGCTCGTAAGCCTTCGGCTCCTTGTCGGCGACGAACGCGTCCACCTCGGCCACGCTCGGCGGCAGGCCTGTGAGGTCCAGCGCGACGCGACGGGCGAGCGCGTAGCGGTCGGCCTCCGGCTGGGGGAGGAGGCCATCTTGGGCAAGGCGACTCAGGATGAAGGCGTCTGTCGGGGAAGAGTAATTAGTGATGAGTGATTGAGTGACGGGGGACTTCGAGCCGCTCTTGGCCAGCAACGCACTAATTACTTCCTTACTAATTACTGTCGGGGCCGGCCGCTTCGGCTTCTCGTAAGCCCAGTGCCCAGAGAACTTCGCACCGGACTTCACCCACGCGGCGAGCAGTTCGACTTCGCGTGGCGTCAGCTGCTTGCCGAACTTCGGCGGGGGCATCACGTCGTCGAGATCCTTCGTCGTGACGCGATGGAGCAGCAGGCTCTGCTGCGGTTGGCCGGACACGATGGCGCGGCGGCCATCGCCGAGGTCCGCACCAAGTCCCTCCGCCGTGTCCAAGCGCAGTCCCACACCCTTCTTTCCGCCCTTGCGCTCGGCGGCGTCCGGCCCGTGGCAGGTGAAGCACTTGTCGGAAAGGATGGGCCGGATGTCGCGCTGAAAATCCGGCGGGGCGATTGCAGCGGACTTCGGCGCGGGCGCGGCGGAAGCCATGCGGCTCGCGGCGCAGAGCAGCACCGCAAGGCCAAGGTGTTTCAGTAATCGTGTCATACTTGTTCTCAGGTCGCAGGTTTGGACGCGCCAAGCCAGCCGGTGATTGAGGTTTTGCGAGGCGAAGAATCTGCCAAGCCGGCGGGCTTGTCCATCGCCGCGCGCTTTCACGCAGCCACCAGCGATTTCGCGCGCTTGCGCATCTCCTCGATGAGCGCGAGCGCGACGGGCGAGAGGCTTGGGTGGCGCAGCACGGCGACGGTGATGGGCTTCACGCCTTGAACAACCAACGCGCGCAGGCGTTTGTCGAGGGGCTTGCCGGGAATCGCCAGCGTCAGCCCGATGCCGAAGCCGCTGGCCGCGTAAGTCTCCACCAACTCCAGCGAGTTGACCTCCATGCCCGGCGGCCACACGACGCCGCGCCGCGCGAGGTAGTCATGGAAGTTCTTCGTGATGGTCTCGTTGAGCGGCGGGCTGATGAGCGTCTGGTCGATGCGGTCGCGCTTCAGCAACTCCTCCACGCTCGCGATCTTGAACGCCTTCGGGACGAGCAGGATCACCGGCATCTCCAACAGCGGCTCGGACTGCACGCCCAGCGGCGGCGTCCCATCCAGCACCGTCACGGCGAGGTCCACCTCCAGGTCGGCGAGCCACTTCTCGATCTGCGGCTGCACCCCCTCGCGCAAGACCACCTTGAGCTTCGGGAACTTGCTCCGCAGCCTTTGCAACATCGCCGGCAGATGGTCGCGCAGGATGATGGTCGCAGCGGCCAGGCGAACCACTTGCGTCGCGCCGCCTCGGACCTTTTCCTCCACGCCTTTGAGGCCGTCGAAGAAGGGCTTGATGAAGGTGTAAAGCTCCTCGCCCGCGTGCGTCAGCGAGAAGGGACGGCGCTGGAAGAGGGGCCCGCCGAGGTAATCCTCCAGCGCGAGAATCTGCCCGCTGATGGCCGGCTGCTGGATGCCGTAGGGCATATTGCGCGCCGCCGCGCTCACGCCCTGATGCTTGGCGACGTAGTAGAAGAGCTCGAGGTGGTGGATGTTGAGCATGGCGTGGAGGTTTTGGCGCGAGTTGAAGGCAAGTCCGGCGGCGGAGCAAGTGTTCAGTGTTCAGTGTTCAGTGGGGCGCGCACGGGGCACGACTGAACACTGAACCCTGCCTACTGAACACTTGCCCCCGCCCCACTACCGCACCCGCGCCAGCAGCCACGGGAGCAAGTCACTCGCGGCGATGCGCTCCTGCTTCCCATCGTCGCGGTGGCGGATGGTGACGGTGTCCTTCACGCCGGCCTGCGGACCGTCCTTGATGCCCTCGAATGTCTCAAAATCCACCGTCACGCAGAACGGCGTGCCGGCTTCGTCCTGCCGCGCGTAGCGGCGACCGATGGACCCGGCCTCGTCATGGAAGGCCATCATGTGCCCGCGCAACGACTCGAAGATCGCGCGCGCCTTCGCGGCCAGCTCAGGCTTGTTCTTGAGCAACGGCAGCACGGCCACCTTGATGGGGGCCACGCGCGGATGAAATTTCAGCACCACACGCGTCTCGCTCTTGCCCTTCGCATCGGTCTCGGTGACTTCGCTGAAAGCATTCGCCAGCAGCGCGAGGATGAGGCGGTCCACCCCGGCGGACGGTTCGATGACGTGGGGGATGTATTGGCCCTTGGCGAGGCCGTCGGCGTCCTCCTGCGCGGCGGCTCCGGCTTCGGCGACAGGCACGCCGGACTTCGTGAGATACTTGAGCCGGGCCTGGTAATAGCGGTCCTTCAGCTCGGTCTGCTTCTCGGGCGGGAGCTTGCCGAAGGCGGTGCGTAACTCCTCATCGAATATGCCCATGGACTTGCCAGAGGAGCGCTCGTGCTGCGAGAGGTCGAAGTCACTGCGTGCCGCGATGCCTTCCAATTCGTCGCCGGTGACATTGCCCTGCTCGTCCCGCTTGCTGAACGGGAACTTGAACAAGATGTCCGTGCAGGCGCGGGCGTAGTGGGCCAGCTCTGCGGGCGTCTGGCGGTGAAAGCCCAGCGTGTCCAGCGACAGCCCAATACCTTCGTAAAAGCGCACGCGTTCCTGAACCCAGTAATGATGCCACGCCTGCCAGCCCCAGCTCGGCTGCGGCTCACCGGGATGGCCGGTCTCCGGCACCGTGGTCACACTGCCAGTGATGGCCTCGACCGCCTCATCCGGCTTGATGAAAAACTCCAACTCCATCTGCTCGAACTCGCGCGAGCGGAAGGTGTAGTTGCGGGGCGTGACCTCGTTGCGGAACGCCTTACCCATCTGCGCGACGCCGAAGGGCACCTTCTGCCGCGACGTCTCGTGGACGTTCTTGAACTGCGCGAAGATGGCCTGCGCAGTCTCGGGACGCAGATAAGCCACATCCGCCTCCGTGGCCGTGGGGCCGACGTAGGTCTTGAACATCAGGTTGAACGGCACCGGCGGAGTCAGCAGCGAACCGTTCTCCGGGTTGAAGCGCTGGGAGCCTTCGACTTTCTCCATGCGCTCCCCGAGCAGCTCGACCGATTGCAGCCCGCGTTGAGCGTAAAACTGCGCGGCGGTCTTGCGAGCACTCTCCGGCGGCTTGCCGGCGGCCAGCAACACGGCGTAAGGCTCGCTGACTTCCTTGCCGGACACGGTGTCCTTCGCTCCGATGAAGTGGTAGGCGTTGCCCGATTGCAGCTCGATTTGGTCCGCACGGAACCGCTTCTTCGTCAGCAAGCAATCACACATCGGATCGCTAAACGTATCCACATGCCCGGACGCCCGCCAGATGGCCGGGTGCATGATAATGGTGGCTTCGAGGCCGACTACGTCATCGCGCATGCGGGTCATGCTGGACCACCACAGCTCCTTCACGTTGCGCTTCAGCTCCGCGCCGAGCGGGCCGTAGTCCCAAAAACCCTGGATGCCCCCGTAGATTTCCGACGATTGAAAAATGAACCCGCGCCGCTTGCACAGCGACGCGAGCTTCTCCATCAGCACATTCTCTTTGGGCTCGGCCATAGGGCGCGGAGTGTTTCGGAAGCCGCCGGGCAAAGTCAAGGGAGCCACGTCCCAGCGCATCACTTCCGCGAGGTGAAGACGCAGAGCAAGCCGATAAGCACCATCGCCGTGCCTGCGGCATAGATTTGGAGGCCTGCTCCGGCGGCGAGCCCGTGAGCGCCAGCACCATCGGCGAGCCGACGGGCTGCGTGATGCCATCCCCCCACACCAGCATCAGCACCCCGCCCATCAGACAAATGACCCCGACGCCTTCCTTCAAGTGTTCGCGATGCCCTTGGGCAAGTCCTCACGCCAACCGACAATACGACGCCAACCCCTGCATCCCACCCTCGCGACCAAAGCCGCTTTCCTGGTAGCCGCCGAAGGGGCTTGCCGGGTCGAACTTGTTGTAGGTGTTCGCCCACACGACGCCGGCGCGGAGCTTGTTCACGAGCTTGAAAATCTTGCTGCCTTTGTCAGTCCACACGCCGGCGCTCAGGCCGTAGGGCGTGTTGTTCGCGCGCTCGATAGCTTCCTCGGGCGTGCGGAAGGTCATCACGCTCAGCACGGGGCCGAAGATTTCCTCCTGCGCCACGCGATGGCTCGCGGTCACGCCGGTGAGGAAGGTCGGCGGGAACCAATAGCCCTTCGTCGGCAGCGCGCAACTGGACTGGTGAAGGTCCGCGCCCTCGTCCACGCCGCTCTGGACCAACTCGCGGATCTTGTCGAGCTGGGCGCGGGAGTTGATGGCGCCGATGTCGGTGTTTTTGTCGAGCGGGTTGCCGACGCGCAGGGTGGCGAGGCGGTCGCGGAGCTTCTTGATGACCTTGGCGTGGATGCTCTCTTGCACGAAGAGCCGCGAGCCGGCGCAGCAGACGTGGCCTTGGTTGAAGTAGATGGCGTTGATGATGCCTTCGATGGCTTGGTCGAGCGGGGCGTCCTCGAAGATGATGTGCGCGGCCTTGCCGCCGAGTTCGAGGGTCAACTTCTTCTTCGATCCGGCGCACGCCTTCGCGATGCGTTTCCCCACTTCCGTGCTGCCGGTGAAGGCGATCTTGTCCACGCCGGGATGATTCACGAGCGCGCTGCCCGTCGCGCCCGCGCCGGTGATGATGTTGACGACGCCGTCCGGCAGCCCGGCCTCAGCGAAGATTTCCGCGAGGCGCAACGCGGTGAGGCTGGTGGTCTCGGCGGGCTTTAGGACGACGGTGTTGCCGCACGCGAGGGCCGGGGCGATTTTCCACGCGGCCATGAGGAGGGGAAAGTTCCACGGGATGATTTGCCCGGCGACGCCGAGCGGGCGCGGCGTTTTGCCGGGGAAGGCATACTTCAACTTGTCCGCCCAGCCGGCGTAGTAGAAGAAGTGCGCGGCGACCAGCGGCAAGTCGAAGTCGCGGGATTCCTTGATGGGCTTGCCGCCGTCCAGAGTTTCGAGGATGGCGAGCTCGCGGGCCTTCTCCTGGATGATGCGCGCGATGCGGTAGAGGTATTTGCCGCGCTCGCTGGCGGGGAGCTTCGACCAGACGTTTTCGTAAGCACTGCGCGCGGCTTGCACGGCGCGGTCCACGTCCACGTCGTCGGCGAGGGCGAACTCGGAGAGTTGCTCCTCGGTGGCGGGGTTGAGGGAGGCGAAGTATTTGCCCGAGTGCGGCGCGATGAACTTGCCCCCGATGAAGAGCTCGTGGCGCGGCGCGATGGGGATGTGTTTGAAGT
>SIBB01000187.1 GCA_009695395.1 Pedosphaera sp.
TTTCGCACCCGTGGCGGCAGTCGCAATCGGGCCAAGGGAATCAAGCATCGGCAGCGCGATGCAGACGCCCGCGGCTTTCAGAAAACGGCGACGATTGAGAGCAGTGGTATTCATGCCGGTGGAATTCATCAGGGTATTTCTTAGATCAAGGCCACCCGGAAGGACAGTTTAATTCGCGAAGCTCACCCCACGCGCCGCGATGCGGTCAATGTTCGGCGTCGGGATGTCTTTGCAGCCGTGGGCACCGATGTCGGCATAGCCCATGTCATCAGTGAGGATGACGAGGATGTTGGGCTTCGGCGCATCGGCAGCGTGCAGTGTGGCCAGCGGCGCGTTTTCCCATCCCACCCAGGCCGTCCAAGTGGCATCGAGCCACGTTTCATAAACGAACGTCCGGGTCTTCCCATCCGCAATCATCGCCCACTCCGTCAGCGGACGGTCCGTCGGATTCCCATCGCCGTAGCCGCCGCGAGTGGTGATGGCAATCGGATTGTTAACCGTTTGCTCGTCCGGCCCGCCAAGGTCTTTAGCCTCCTTTTTGGAAGACATGTGCGGATTGCGCGGGAGCCGAGGCCCGAGGTGGGCGACCTGTTTGGCAGGTGCAAAGGTCTTCCCACCGTCCGTGCTGCGTCTCAGATGGATTTCGATCTCGCCCCGATCCGCATCGCTGAATTTGCGTGCCTCGCAGTAGGCCAGCACCGAGCCCTTGGAAGTAACGACGATGCCGGGGATGCGGTAGAGCGTGAAGCCATCGGTGCGCTCGGCAAAGAGAACCGTCTTTTCAAGAAGCGGCTGGGCTTGAGAAGCGTGCTGAGGGAAGAGATGACCAGAAGGACATGGCAAATCGGCAGGACTCCCAACCTGTGGGTTACACCTATTCCGACACCATGGGTTGAGCGCGAGAGAGTCATCTTCATTTGTTCTTCTTTTTCTTCGCCTTCTTCTCCGGGGTCGGAACTGAGACCGGTTTGATTCGGGTGGACAGGGTTTCGTCCAACTTCAACCGCATTTGATCGCGCATGGCTGCTTGCGCGGGCTCGGCAACGATGTTTTGACGCTCAATGAGGAAAGCGGCCTGCTGGGTGACGCTGGTGGGCGCGGTGTAGTCGTAGAGTTCTTCGGCGAGGACCTTGCGCGTGCTCCATTCGATCCAGCGGGTGTAGCGATGCGTGGAAGTGCGGATGGAGTGGCCCATGATCTCGGGGTTGCCGGCTTTGAAGGGGCGGGAGAACTGGCTGAGGACGTGATCGTGGCCGCGCGCACCGGGATCCTGCAGCACCGGCACGAAACTGCTGCCGTCGAGGTCGGCGGGCGGGGTCAGGCCGGCCAGCGCCGCCAGCGTGGGATAGATGTCCACGGATTCGACCAGCGCCTTCGTGGGCAAGCCCGGCTTCGCCATCCCGGGCACACGGACCATCAACGGCACGCGAGTGTCGCACTCAAAGTTCGTGGCCTTGCACCAGCGATCCTTCTCGCCGAGCGACCAGCCGTGGTCGCCCCAGAGGACGACGATCGTGTTCTGCGCGAGGCCGAGCCGCTGGAGCGCGTCCAGCAACCGGCCGACCTGCGCGTCCACATAGCTGACGCAGGCGTAGTAGCCGTGCCGCAACTTGCGCGCCTCCACGGCGGACACACGCTCGTCCTCGGGCACGTCCCGGTAACCGCCCAGCTCGCGGTGCGTGTGATAGGCGATTTCCGGCGCTCCGATGACGCGCGTCTGCTCCGGCAGCGCGAACACTTCGGGGTCGTGCAGATCCCAATACTTCTTCGGCGCGTTGAACGGCAGATGCGGCTTGAAGAAACCGACCGCGAGAAAGAACGGCTCCTTCTTCTGCTGAAGCTTTTCCAACGTCCCGACGGCGAGCGTGGCGAGCTTGCCATCGGAGTAACCGTCATCGGGCACATCGGCGGCCTCGTAGGCCGCACCCTTGCCCTTGACCGTGTCCTCGCGGAGCACGTAGTTGCTCCAGCCGGGCTGCTTGAGCACCTCCGGCGCGGACCACGACACCGGGTCGAGTTCGCGCTCGTCGCCGCTGAAGATCTTGCCCAGCGCGAGCGCCTGATAGCCGTTGTTCTTGAACAACTGCGGCAGCGTGACGAGGTCGGGACAGGTGTCGCGGAACAGATTGCGGTTGTGCCAGACGCGCGTGTTGTCGGGCAGCCGACCGGTGAGCAGCGAGGTGCGCGACGGCCCGCAGATGGCCTGCTGCGTGTAGGCGTGGTCGAAGCGCCTTGCCGTGGCGGCGAAGCGATCCAAGTTCGGCGACTTCGCCAGCGGATCACCGTAACAGCCCAGCGCGGTGCGCAAGTCGTCAATGGCGATGAACAGGACATTCGGGCGCGCCTCCGCAGCGTGCAATCGCACTATCGTGAAAAGCAGCAGTGCGCTGATGGTCAGAGTTCTCACGGCTTGGATCTGTTCTTTGTCTCGGAAGGCGCAGCTCCGGTGAGGATCCCCGGTCGAATGCTGCCGGTGTTGTCCATCCACAGTGCGAATGGCGCGGCAGGCAGTCCGGCAGCGTTGAACAGAGTCGGCTGGAATACGGGACTCCAGCCGTAGCGGACGGCTCGTGGTGTTTTGACTGCTGCACTGGAGATCGTGGCTGCATTGCCCATGAGCGTGGCCTGAGCCGAATGGTAGATGCCATCCTCACCCGCGATCTCGATGTCGTTCCAACGATCGCCTTTGACTGTGATGTCCGCTCCGCCGGAGTCAAAGCTCAGGACCAGGCGCTCTCCTTCTCGGCGGAATCCGGTCGGTGTAGGACCGTGCGCGACGACTGACTGGCCGTAGGTTTTTGCCAGGGCCAGGCGGGCGAGTCTCTCTCCAGCCTCGCGCTTCTGAGCCGGGTGGAGATTGCTGGTGTCGGACACGTCACAGGTCGTGGCGAGGCTGACATTCGGCACCCTGCGCGAGGTTTCCCATTGGCCTTGTCTCACCCAAGGCCAGGGAGCGGACGTGGCGCCGTCCCAGCAGGGAAGCTGCATGACAAGCCAGGGCATGTCGGGCTGACCCCAGCGATCGCGCCAGCCTTCGATCAGGTCGCGCAGCATGGAGCCGTAGGCCTGGGCGGTCTTGAGCCGGCTGGCATTCGACTCGCCTTGATACCAAACCACGCCACGAATGGCGAAGGGCGCGAGGGGTTCGATGTGCGCGTCGTAGAGGTTGGCGACATGGAACAGTCGCGCGATCTCGATCTCGGGATCGAGCGCCGCGGGTTGCGGCGCGCTTTTGCGCCCCGCTTGACGTGCCAACCGCGCCGCGCGTTGCGCCTCATTGTATTTGCGGATGACGTCGCGCGATTTCTCCTCCAGTTCGACGTAATGCCGGGTGAAGGGATTGCGCATGGCGAAATCCCGCCGTGTCCAGGCCTGCACCGAAGTCCCGCCCCGGCTCACGTTGATCACGCCCACGGGAACCCCGAGTTCGCGATGCAACATCTGCCCGAAGAAATAAGCCGTGGCGGAAAAACGAGCGACCCGTTCGCCGCTGGCGCGCTGCCAGCCGCGCTGCTGCCACACTTCCTCGCCGTCATCGGAGAACAGGCGCAACTCGGGACGCTCGGGCTTGGTGATTTCCTCGTCGGCCCCCTCAACGCCCGGAAACTTGTCCACGCGCCCGACGATCCACCGCATGTTCGATTGTCCGGAGCAGAGCCAGACCTCTCCGACCAGAACATCCTGGAGAACGGAGTTGCCGACCTTCATCTCGCGCGGCTCATTGCTCGCGGAGATCGGGTCCAGCCTGACTTCCCACCGCCCTTGCGCGTCGGCAGTGGCCGCCTTGCTTTGCCCGGCAAAACGGACCGTGACTTCGGCACCTGCGTCCGCCTGCCCCCAAACGGGCACGGATACGTCCCGTTGCAGCACCATGTGATCGCGGAAAATCGGCGGCAACTTGACCGCTTGCGCGAACGCGGCATCCGCCAGGAGCGCCAGGACGGCAAAACAGGAGATGAGCGGCGGGAGTCTCATGGCCTAGCGATTGCCCTCCGTCTTCAGGGGGAAGGTGTCCGTGCGAAACGGCCCGGCGGGAAGTCCTTCGCGATTGAACAAGCTGGGCTTGAAGAAGTTTTTCCAGCCGTAGCGCGCCGCCACCGGCATCGCGACGCCATCGGCGCGCACGATCACCGACGCACCGACGATCTTCGCCTGCGCGGGAACGAACTTGCCCGAGGCGTCGCTGACGGCAAAATCTGCAAGCTCACCCTTGGCGGTCAAGCCACCACCCACTGAATCGAACTCAAGGATGAGACGGTCACCTTCCACACGATGAAATCGCAGAGTCGGTCCCCGGCACACGATGTCCTCGCCATATACGGCTCCACGGGCCAGGCGAGCCAGACGAGCGCCGACTCCCTCCTTCAGCGTCGGATGCAGTTTGTCGAACTCACCATACTCGAGCACCACGGCCAGCTCGCAACCCTTCGTCTGGCGACAAGCCACAGCCTGTGATTCGCGCATCTCCGCCCATTCGTCTTCCTGCTGCCCCTTGATGACGGGCAGTTGCACCACGAGGAATGGCAGCTCTTGCCCGAGATCGCGCCGCCAATTGTTGATCAGCATCGGAAGCAGATGGCGGTATTGGTAACTGCGTCCGTCGGCCACGTTGCTTTCGCCCTGATAGAAGATGACACCCTTGAACGCAAACGGGGGAATCGTCTTGAACATCGTTTCATAAAGCCCCGCTGGTCTTTGAAAGTGCTCTGGCCCCATCGGTTCCTTCACCTTCGGCCCGGCTTTGCCCTCGGAGCGGCGTTTCTCTTTCCACCCAGCCAGGGTCCGCTGCCAGTTGGCGAGCTGAGACTGGTAGTTGGCGTCACCGCCATAGGCGGCCACGGCCGCATCGTAGCGCTCGACGATCGGTTTGGTCTCCGGGTGACCGAGCAGCAGTTCGCGATCAATCCAATTCTCCGCCAGCGTGCCGCCCCAGGCGCACACCACAATCCCGATGGGAACCCGGAGGTGACGCTGCAGGTCTCGCCCAAAAAAATACGCCGTGGCGGACACATCGGGGACAGTATCCGGAGTGACCGTTCGCCAGGCTGCCGATGGCATGGACTCGGACAGCACCTTGCGCTGCGGCACCGTGAAGACGCGGAAGAGCGGGTAGTTCGCCTGCGGAATCTCGGCAGCCACCGTTGGCAGATACTCCTTCATCCGGCTGCCCATGTTCGACTGGCCGCCAGCCAGCCAGACATCGCCGACCAGCACGTCGCGCAAGACGATCGCTTCCCGGCCTCGACTCGAAGTGACCCTCAACTCGCGCGGCTCGCGGCTCGCGGGCATGGGATCAAGGCGCACGCGCCACCGGCCATTTGCGTCCACGCCAACGGTCTTGGATTGATCCGCGAAGGTGACAGTAATGATTTCGTTCGTCGCCGCCGTGCCCCCCACCGGCACCTGCTGGTCGCGCTGAAGCACCATGCGATCCGTGAACAAGGGGCTCAACGCAGGCGCTGCCTCGGCCTGTGGCAGAGTAAGGAGCAAAGCTGCTAAAAAGACGACGCCACGCTTCACTCGACCTCCTTCTTCTTTTTCTTCTTCGCTGGTTTCATGGACGGATCGTAATCCGGATTCGGCTTCATCACCTCGGCTCCGACTTCTTTCCTCCAGGTTTCGAGTTCGCGGCGCAGTTCATCGACCTTGGCGGTTTGTTCGGCGGCGAGGCTCTTGGTTTCGCTGAGGTCATCGCTGAGGTGGTAGAGTTCGATGCCTTCGGGATCGAAGGTCTCAATGAGTTTCCACGCTCCCTTTCGGATGACGCTGCTGGGGACGCTGGAGGGATGCTCGTTGTAGTGCGGGTAATGCCAGAAGAGCGAACGCGCGGGCAGTGGGCCTTCGCCGGTGAGCACGGATTGAAGATTCACGCCGTCCATGTGCTGATGCGGACGCTGCGGTTGTCCAGTCACAGCGAGGCAGGTGGGATAGAGATCGGTGCTGGTGACAGGTTCACTCACGACGCTGCCCGCTTTGGCGACGCCGGGCCATTTGATGATCAGCGGCACGCGGATGCCGCCTTCGTAATACGCGCCCTTGTTCGCTCGGAGCGGTGCGTTGCTGGTGGCGTTGTAGAAACCGCCGTTGTCGCTGGTGAAGATGATGACGGTGTTTTGATCGAGCTTCAGTTCCTTGAGCGTCGCCAGCACCCGGCCCACGCTTTCATCCACGCTCTCGACCATCGCGGCATACTCGGGTTTGCCCTGGCGCTGGGCTTCTGGGATCCGCTCGTATTTGGCGATCATGTCGGCCTTGGCCTGCAAGGGCGTGTGGACGCCGTAGTGCGGGAAGTAGAGGAAGAACGGCTTGTCCCGCGTGTCGCGGATGAACTTCACCGCCTCGTCGGTGAGCCGGTCGGTGAGATACTCGCCGGGTTTGCCATCGGGGAGGACATTCCATGTTGCCCGCTTGCCAGTCGTCGGAATCGACCAATCGCCCGCATACGGAAAGAAGTAGCTGCCGGGCGCACCGTGCGCGTTGCCGGCGATGTTCACGTCAAAGCCATGATGCTCGGGCAGCGAGAACGGCTCGCTGCCGAGATGCCACTTGCCAATGCTCGCTGTGCGATAACCGCTTTCGCGCAGCGCCTCCGCCAACGTGACTTCCTCCAGCGGCACTCCGCGCACGAATCGTCCCTCGCGCAGTTTCGACTTCGGGTTCCAACGACCCGAAGGCAACCAGTCGGTGAGGAGCAAACGCGCAGGATATTTGCCTGTTAGCACAGCGGCCCGCGTCGGCGAGCAGACGGCGCAGGCTGCATAAGCATCCGTGAATCGCACACCTTCCTTCGCGAGACGGTCAATGTTCGGTGTCTGGTAAAACGTGCTGCCCTGGCATCCGAGATCCCGCCAGCCGAGGTCGTCGATAAGGAAGATGATGATGTTGGGTTTGGTTGCGGGCTTGGGCGCATCGGCAGCATGCAGCTCGGCCAGTGGTGAGAGCAGCAGGGCGGTGAGGAGGGTGAGTTTCATGGCTGTCATCGTTTT
>SIBB01000188.1 GCA_009695395.1 Pedosphaera sp.
GGCGAAATCTTCTCCACGCTCTACAACCGCATGGGCATCGACACGCAGACCGCCACGCTCACGGACCTCGGTGGCCGCCCGCAGTATCTCGTGGACTTGCAGCATCACCCGATTCGCGAACTCATCTAACACCCGCCATGCTCACGATTCTAGGACGCAACCAAGGCCGCTTCTGCGACGGCGTTTCCCGCCGCAATTTCCTCCGCATCGGCGCGCTGGGCATGGGCGGGTTGGCCCTGCCGCAACTGCTCGAAGCCGAGGCGCGGGCCGGCATCCGCAAGTCGCACAAGGCCATCATCAACATCTTCCTCGCGGGCGGACCGCCGCATCAGGACATGTTCGACCTGAAGCCGGACGCGCCGCGGGAGATTCGCGGCGAATTCAAGCCCATCAAGACCAACGTCCCCGGTCTCGAAATCTGCGAGCTGTTCCCCATGCTCGCGAAGTGCGCGGACAAATACACCGTGATCCGCTCGATGGTCGGCGCGGCGGGCGGCCACGACGCTTTCCAGTGCCACACCGGGCGCGCGCCGCGCAACCAGCCCGCCGGCGGCTGGCCGGCGATGGGCGCGGTCATGTCCAAGCTGCAAGGCACGACGGTTCCGGGAATGCCTGCGTTCGTCGGCCTCGCGCCAAACACGGGACACCGCCCGTGGGGCGACCCCGGTCAGGCCGGCTTCCTCGGCCCCGCGCACTCCGCGTTCAAGCCGAACAAAGAAGGCAAGGAAGACATGGTTTTGAACGGCGTCTCCTCGGGCCGCCTCGACGAGCGCCGCTCGCTGCTCGCCTCGTTCGACCACTTCCGTCGCGATGTGGACAACAGCGGTTTGGTGGAGGGGTTGGATGCGTTTCATCAGCAGGCGTTCGCGATGCTGACCTCGAGCAAGCTCGCGGATGCGCTCGACCTGAACAAAGAGGACCAGAAGCTGCGCGACCGCTATGGGCGCGGCTTCCCTAATTTCAAAGACGACGGCTCGCACCGCTTGCTCGACGACTTCCTCATGGCGCGGCGGCTCGTGGAGGCAGGCGTGCGCTGTGTGACGCTCGCGTTCAGCCGGTGGGACTGGCACAGCAATAACTTCGGCCAGGCGCGCGAGGAGTTCCCGCTGCTGGACAAGGGTCTCTCGGCGCTGATCGAGGATTTGCATGCGCGCGGTCTGGATAAGGACGTGAGCGTGGTGGTGTGGGGCGAGTTCGGTCGCACGCCGAAGATTAACAAAGAAGGCGGGCGCGACCACTGGCCGAACGTGTCCTTCGCGTTGCTGGCTGGCGGCGGAATGCGCCACGGGCAGGTCATCGGCGCGACCGGCCGCGACGCTGGCGAGTGCGTTGAGCGGCCCGTCAAGTTCGGCGATGTCTTCGCGACGCTGTATCAGCAACTCGGTCTCGACCCGCTCAACAGCTCCGTCAGCGACCTCACGGGTCGTCCGCAATACTTGGTTGACCCCGGCTGCGAGGTGATACGCGAGTTGGTGTGAGGGGCGGGAAAGTAATTAGTGAGTGGGAGGGTGCTGTGAGGCTTCGGACGACGACTCGTCACTCATTACCAATCACTCTTCCGCCCACGGGCCTCGCTCTTCCTGAGTTTGCGTTCCCGGCGTTTGGTTTCCGTGCGCAGCAGCTCCTCGGCGGACCAGCCTTTGGTTTGCGCGTAGGACGCCATCTCGAACAGGTTTTCGGCGACTTGCTTCCGCGTGAGCTTGCGTGATGTGGGAGGCGTGTCCAGCAAGGCTTCCTTGCGTGCCTTTTTCACGAGCTTCTCCGCGCGCGCCAGGGCTGGAAGATGTTTCGGGATGCCGTCGAGGGCAGAGGGGCGCGCGTGTTTCGTGCCGTGCTTCTCCGCGTGCTTTATTTGCTCCCAGTTGGCCCAGACTTCGTTCACGTCCTTCACCTTCACGTCGCCGAAGACGTGGGGGTGGCGGCGGATGAGCTTGTCGGTGATGCGGCGCGCGACGGCCTCGAAGTCGAACGCGCCGCGCTCGCGGGCGAGCTGGCAGTGGAAGACGACTTGCAGGAGGAGGTCGCCGAGTTCCTCAGCCATTTCGTGGTCGTCGCCAGCCTCGATGGCGTCCATCAGCTCATAGACCTCTTCGACGGCGTGGGTGCGGAGCGTCATGTGGTCCTGCTCGCGATCCCACGGGCAGCCGGTGGGGGAGCGGAGTCGGGCCATGACGGTGAGGAGGTCGGTGAGGGCGGATTGGGATTTCTTCATGGCTGCAAGGCGGCGGTGGAAGAGTTGAAGAGGCGAAGGGAGCCGCTTCAACCCTTCAAATCTTTCGCGATCGTCACAAAATCACGAGGTCATCCCGGTGAACGACTTCCTCGCGCGAAAGCTGGCGGTCAGCGATTTGGACCGAATGAAAGCGTGTGATGCCGCGGGCGAACTCGGTGCCGTCCTCGTCGCAGATGCGGACGACCTCGTCCTTCGCGAAGTCGCCTTCGCAACGCGTGATGCCGGGCGGGAGCAGGCTGCGGCCATTCTCTCGCAGAGCCTTCTTCGCGCCGTCGTCCACGAAGAGCGTGCCCTTGGGATGATGGAAGAAGGCGATCCAGCGCTTGCGGCCGGGCATCTTGTCCGTCTGCGGGATGAAGAGAGTGCCTTCTTCAGCGCCGCTGAGAATGTCCGCAAGCACGGTGGGCTTACACCCGCTAGCGATGACGAGCGGAATGCCAGAGCGCGTGACGATCTTCGCCGCCTGAATCTTCGTAGCCATGCCGCCGACGGCCGTCGCGCTCAGGGTGCCGCCCGCCATGCCTTCGACCGAGTCGTCGATGCGCTCGACTGTCGGCAGCAGCCGAGCGGCGGGCGTGCCGAAGCCTTCGATGACGCCGTCCACGGTGGTGAGGATGACGAGCAAGTCCGCTGGTAGTAGCGAGGCGACGAGGGCGGAGAGCCGGTCGTTGTCGCCGAACTTCAGCTCGGTGAAGGAGACGGCGTCGTTCTCATTGATGATGGGGATGACGCCGCGGTCGAGCAGGGCGACGAGCGTGTTGCGCGCGTTGAGATGGCGCTCGTGGTGCTCGAGGTCGTCGTGCGTGAGGAGGACTTGCGCGACGTGGAGGCCGAACTTGGAGAAGAGGTTTTCGTAAGTCGTCATCAGCCGCGACTGGCCGACGGCGGCGCAGGCCTGCAACTCGGCGAGTTCCTTGGGCCGCGCCTCGAAGCCGAGCACGCCCATGCCCGCACCGACCGCTCCGGAGGTGACGAGGACGACCTCGCGGCCCGCCCGGCGCTGGGCGGCGACTTGCGTGACAAGTTGATCCATCTGCGCAAGGTCCGGCTGCTTCCGGGAGTCTGTGAGGACGCCGGTGCCGAGCTTGACGACGAGGCGTGTGATGTCTTTGAGAACCGCAGAACGCACGCCGAGTTCGTAACAGAAGGGCAGGGGAGGACGAAGCGGAAAGTGCGGTCTTAGCCCCGAGTTTGGCCTAAACGTGCCGATTGCGGAGCGAACGAAACGCTTCGGGGAGTAATTGGTCCACGGTGAACTCGCGGAACCTCGCCGGGCGGCGACTGTCGGCGACGAACACGCGCGCGTCCGGCGCGTATTCCGCCAGCAACTGCCGGCACGCGCCGCACGGCGCGGTCTTCGCGTGCGGGGCGACGATGGCAATGGCCCTGAAATGCTTGTGCCCCTCGGTGAGTGCCTTGAAGAGAGCAATACGCTCCGCACAACACGTCAGCCCGTAGCTCACGCTCTCGACGTTCGCGCCGTGAATGACCGTGCCATCGCGCGTGAGCAGCGCCGCGCCGACGCGGAACTTCGAGTAAGGCGCGACCGCACGGCGGCTGGCGCGCACGGCTTCGCGGAGGAGGGAACGTGGGTCAAGGTCTGCCATAAAGCCGGGCGAATTCTTCCAGCAGCGCAGCCGTGTGACGACTCGCTTCTTTGGCCGTCGCGAGCACATCGTCGTGCGAGAGCGCGTGAGGGCTGAGCCCAGCGGCTTGGTTGCTGATGCACGACACCGCCACCACCCGCAGCCCGTGGTGCCGCGCCACGATTGCCTCCGGCACCGTGCTCATGCCCACTGCGTCTACACCGAGTTTGCCGAAGGCGCGAATCTCAGCGGGCGTTTCGTAAGTGGGTCCCGACAGCGCGAGATACACGCCGCGATGCCACCGCACGCGCGCGGTCTTCGCCGCCTTGTCCAGCAAGGCACCGAGCGCCGAGTCATACACGTGCGAGAGGTCGAGAAAGCGGGTGAGGCCACGAGGGCAGGGGCCGCGCAGTGGGTTCGCGCCCATGAAGTTGATGTGGTCCGTCAGCCGCATGAAGTCGCCGGGACGGAAGCGACGGTTCACGCCCCCCGCCGCATTCGTCAGCAGCAAGTCGCGGATGCCAAACTCCGCGAGCACCCGCACGGCGAAGGTGATTTCCTCCATCGAGTGGCCCTCGTAGTAATGCGCCCGGCCACTCAACACGGCAACGGGAGTCCCGCCAAGCGTGCCCAAGACCAGCTTGCCGGAGTGGCCTTGAACAGTCGGCTGCGGAAAGCCCGGCAGCTTTGCGTAAGGGATTTCCTTCGCCACTTCCACGCGCTCCAGCACTGGCCCGAAACCACTGCCCAGCACGATCGCTAGCCGGGGCCGCAGCCCGCTGGCTTGCGCGAGCACTCGTGCCGTGGTCGCTGGCTTCCCTCGACTCATGATGTCCTGCCGTCTTGCTTTCTCATCGCGCGGATTTAGGCTGGGCACCCTATTTGAGAGATTTGTGATATGCAATTGAGCAACGAAGAAATCCGCCGCTACTCCCGCCACCTCATCCTGCCCGAGGTCGGCATGGCCGGGCAGAAGAAGATTAAGGGCACCTCCGTCCTGTGCATCGGCGCGGGCGGCCTCGGCTCGCCCATCGCGATGTATCTCGCCGCCGCCGGCATCGGGAGGATTGGCATCGTGGACTTCGACACGGTGGACTACTCAAACCTCCAGCGCCAAATCCTCCACACCGACGCCGACGTGGGCCGCTCGAAAGCCGAGTCCGCCAAGGAAACCCTCGCCGGCATCAACCCCAACACCGAGGTCGTCCTCTACAACACCCGCATCTCCGCCGATAACGCCCTCGACCTCATCCGCCCCTACGACATCGTCGTGGACGGCACCGACAACTTCCCCACGCGCTACCTCACCAACGACGCCTGCGTGCTCCTCAAGAAGCCCAACGTCTATGGCTCCATCTTCCGCTTCGAGGGACAGGCCAGCGTCTTCGCGCCGCACCTCGGCGGGCCGTGCTACCGCTGCCTTTACCCCGAGCCGCCGCCGCCCGGCATGGTGCCAAGCTGCGCGGAAGGCGGCGTCCTCGGCGTGCTGCCC
This sequence comes from Pedosphaera sp., assembly GCA_009695395.1. Lineage (GTDB taxonomy): Bacteria > Verrucomicrobiota > Verrucomicrobiia > Limisphaerales > SXTU01 > SXTU01. The sequence goes on from SIBB01000188.1 coordinate 5,312, forward strand.
GGCATCATCGGCTGCATCCAGGCCACGGAGATTTTGAAACTCGCGCTCGGCAAAGGCACGACGCTCGTCAACCGCCTCGTCCTCTTCAACGCGCTCGACCTCAAGTTCCGCGAACTCAAACTCCGCCGTGACCCGAAGTGCCCCCTCTGCGGCGACGCGCCGACCATCAAGGAGTTGATTGACTACGAGATGTTCTGCGGCATCCAACCCGCGTCCACCGAACCCGCGTCGAACCCCGACGAAGTCACCGTGCAGGACATGAAGAAGGCGCTCGACGACCCGAAGCTCGGCATCAAGGTCGTGGACGTGCGCGAGCCGGACGAATACGAAATCGCGATGGTCAAGGGCGTGCCGCTGCTGCCGTTGAGCGAGCTGAACCAGCGCTTCACCGAGCTGGACCCGAATCAGCAATACTACCTGCATTGCAAAGGCGGCGTGCGCTCGCTCAAGGCGCTGAACTTCCTCCGCGAGCAAGGCTTCAAGTATGTGAAGTCCGTGAAGGGCGGCATCGCCGCGTGGAGCGACGAGGTGGACCACAGCGTGCCGAAATATTGAAGGCACGAGCACGGACGCAGGCCAATGCCGCCGATGGGGTGGGAGCGCGCTCCGTGACTCCGTTGTCACTCGCAGCTACTTGCCCGCCGTCCGCTCCGCTGCGCCCTTCCGCACCTTGATCAGCACCGGCGAACTCGTCGGCTTGCCCTCACCCGCCTTCGCCGCCCCGCTGCGGTGGATGACGTGGCAGAGGCGGTCTGTCTCCGGCACCCAGCGCGCGCAACTGAAGAAGATTTTCCGCTCCGTTTCGCCTGCGATGATTTGCACGCCGCTCAAGCCGATGTCCGACACGATGATGCCGTGCGGCAGGTTCTCGATGTCCATGTCCACGAGATTGGTGTCGCCGTTGCGCACGACGCGCAGCCACGCGGAGACTTCGGTGCCCGGCGCGATTGTGATTTCGGGAATGCTCATGGGAATCATTCCCACAGCAGCGGCGGGCAGCGCCGACGCGGAGTTCTGCAACGAGAGGAAGACCTTGAGCGCGTTGTCCAACTTGAGCGCGCCGAAGTCGCCCAGCGGCTTTGCGACTGTCTTGCCGTCCACGCTCGCGGTGGCGGTGAGCTTCACCCGCTTCCAGTCGTCCGCGCTCGGTTCCGTCGCGTCGGTGCTGGCGAAGAGGACGCCCGACGCCTCGATGTGCCCGGCCTCGACAACCAGCGGCGACGACGCCAGCCAGCCCTTCGGCATCCCGCTCACGTCCACGCGCACCGCGCCCTCGAAGCCATCCACGCGGTCCAGCTTCACCGCGAAGCCCCGGCCGGAGCCGCGCGGGATGGACTGGTTCGCGCCCGTGAGCGTCGGCGTGAAGTCCGGCTTCGCCTCGCGCACGATGAGCCGGTAAGCGTAGCGGTCGCCGCTGAATCCCTTCGACTCCGTGACGCGCACGAGATAGCTGCCGTCGGCGGGCGGGGCGAAGTTCACGCGCGAATCCGTGCCCAGCTTGCGCTCGCCGTCGTCGTCGCTCGCGTAGGTCAGCTTGAAGAGCGGCAGGCCGTTCGACACGAGCTTCGCGCCGGGCGCGTGCGGTTCCACGATGTAGGCCGGCTCGTCCAGCGGGTGCGCCACCGGGCTGGTGTCGTAATAGGTGAGCCGCCCGCC
>SIBB01000189.1 GCA_009695395.1 Pedosphaera sp.
TGGAGGCGTTTCAGCAGGCCGGGCACCACCGGGCCGCTGCCGGGGAGCGCGGGGAAGGCGTCGGGCTTCAGGAGGGAGGCGAGGGCGAGCGCCCCAAGGCCGGTGGAGTTGCGCTGAAGGAAGGCGCGGCGGGTGAGTTGGGCGGGGTCAATGTGGTTGTGCATGGGAGAATTAAGGGAGCGGGTGGGAGAGTGAGAAAGTGGGAGGGTGAGCAGCGTGTTCTCCCTCGCCCTTCATCGGATGAGGGGAGCGTGGCTCGCAGGTGGGAGGGTGGGAGGGTGAGCGGGTGGGCGGGGAGAAAGTGGGCCGGTGAGAAAGCGGGAGCGTGGGAGCGGGGACTGGTGAGGAAGGAACACGGAGGGCTGCCCCTGCACTCCCTTGCTCACTTTCTCGCCGGCCCACCTGCTCTCTTTCTCGCGGGCTTCTCACTGGCTGATGGTTTCGTTCAGGTTTAGGAGGACGTTGGCGAGGGCGGTCCAGGCGGCGAGCTCAACTGGGTTTGCGGCTTCGGGGTGCTTGTAGTCGCCGACCTTCAGCAGCAGGTCGGCGGCGGGCTTCTCGGCGGCGAAGAGTTCGCGCTGCTGGGCGAGGGTCTTCTCCAGCACCCTGCGTTCGAGGGGATTCAGGTTGCGCGCGAGGGCGAGCCGCCAGGCGTAGTTGAGCTTGGTGGCGTCGTCGGGTCCGCCCTCCTTCAGCACGCGAGCGGCGAAGGCGCGGGCCGCTTCCACGTAAACGGGGTCGTTCATCAGCACGAGGGACTGGAGCGGCGTGCTGGTGCGGGGGCGGCCGGCGGCGCAGACCTCGCGGTTCGGGGCGTCGAAGGTCAGCAGGCTCGGGTAGGGTGTGCTGCGGCGGTGATAGATATAGAGGGCGCGGCGGTATTGGTTGTCATCTCGCTGGTGTTTCCAACCACCGCCGGCCATTTCGTTCACTTCCCAGATGCCGGGCGGCTGATACGGGAAGACGGGCTTCCCTCCGAGCTTGGGGTTCAGCAAGCCCGCGATGGCGAGGGCGTTGTCGCGGACGAATTCGGCGTCAAGGCGGCCGCGCGGGCCACGAGCGAGGAGGCGGTTCTCCGTGTCCTTCGCGAGCAGCGCGGGCGAGACGGCGGCGCTCTGGCGGAAGGCGTGGCTCATCACCATCTGCTTGAGGGCGCGCTTCACATCCCAGTCGCGGGCGAAGTCAGCGGCGAGCCAATTGAGCAGCTCCGGGTGGCTGGGCCATTCACCCTGCGAGCCGAAGTCGTTCACGGTCTTCACGAGGCCCGTGCCGAACATCATTGCCCAGAAGCGGTTCACGGCGACGCGCGCGGTGAGCGGGTGCTGCGGCGAGGCGAGCCAGTTGGCGAGGTCGAGGCGGGTGAGGCGGTTCGTGGAGGTGGCGGCGGCGGGCTTCGGCAGGAAGGCGGGGAAGGCAGCTTCCACCTTGTCGCCGTTCTTGTCGTAAGCGCCGCGCACCTTGATGAAGGTGTCGCGCGGCTGCGGCATCTCGGCCATGACCATCACGCTGGGGATGAGCTTGTCGAAGTCGGTCTTGGCCTTGCGCGCGTCGTCGGCGAACTTCTTCGCGGCGAGGTAATCGGCGGCCTGCGTCTCGCGGTAGAACTTCCGCAGCTTGTCGGCTTGCTCCTTCGTGCGCTTGGCCTTCTCGATGACCGCGAGCGCGAGGGTCGGGCCGCCCGCCAGCGTGGCAATTTCCTTTTCCGTCAGCGCGCGCGGGAAGATGTGCAACTCATCCACGCGGCCCGTGAAGGGCGAGCCGCCGCCGCCGCGCCGCCCGATGGCGAAGGGCGCGGTGGTCTTGATGGTGCCGGGGAGTTTGTCCTTGAGCACCTTGGTCGGGACGGGTTGGCCGTTGACGAAGAGCTTCACGCCCACTGCCTTGCCCGAGCCGTCGTAGGTGATGGCGAGGTGCTGGAAGGTGTCGAGGGGCAAGTCCTTCTCCGTCTGCACGTGGATGACTTCCTCGGGCCATTTGTGGATGAGGTGGACGCTGGCCTTCGCACCGTTGAACTCGATGTCCCAGCCACGGTAGTTCGGAGCATTCTCCATCTTGCCGATGGGCGCGCCGGTGGTCTTGGCGCTGGTGCGGACCCACAGGCCGACGCTGAACTTGTTCGTCGTGTCGAAGTCGTAGCGCGCGCCGAGGTCAGCGTGGCCCTTGCCGTTGAGGAGCAGCGAGTTACCCTCCGCGCCGTCGGCGAAACCCGTCTCGCCCGTGAGTGTGGCTTCGATTTCCTTGCCGTCGTGGGTCACGCCGTGGGCGTTGGTGTTGAGCGGGAAGTGGTCGTAAGGGCCAGCGACGCTGCGGGCGCTCGCGTCGGTGGCGACCTTGGTTTCCCAGGCGAGTTGGGCGGCATCGAGTTTGCCTTCGAGGTCTTTCACCTGCGTGTCAGCCGCGGTGATTTGTCCGGCGAGCCTGGCCAGTTCCTTCTCCTGTTCCACCGACGGCACGGCCATGCGCGGCTCGGGATTGAGTGTGCGCGTGCCGTCCTTGCCCTTCTCGGGGACGTTGTGGAAGAACGCGTAGAGGCTGTAAAACTCGCGCGTAGTGATGGGGTCGTATTTGTGGTCGTGGCACTGCGCGCACGCGATGCTCATGCCGAACCACGTCGTGCCCAGCGTGCTCACGCGGTCCACGAGGTAGATGTTGAGATACTCGGCGTCGATGATGCCGCCCTCGTCGGAGGTCATCACGTTGCGCATGAAGCCGCTGGCGATTTTCTGGTCCACGGTGGCGCCCGGCAGGAGGTCGCCGGCGAGTTGCTCGATGGTGAACTTGTCGAAGGGCTTGTTCTCGTTGAAGGCGCGCACGACCCAGTCGCGCCAGAGCCAAGTTTCGCGCAGGGAGTCGTTGTGGTAACCCGCCGAGTCCGAGTGACGCGCGAGGTCCAGCCACGGCACCGCGACGCGCTCGCCGAAGTGTGGGGAGGCGAGGAGGCGGTCCACGACGCTTTCGTAAGCGCGCGGGGATTTGTCGGCGAGGAAGGCATCCGCCTCGGCGAGAGTCGGCGGCAGGCCGCTGAGCGCGAGTGTGATCCGGCGGAACAACACTTCGCGCGGGGCTTCAGGCTGGAACTTGAGTTTCTCGGCCTCGAGCTTTGCGGCCAGGAAGGCGTCGATGGAGTTGGGGGGAGACGTAATGAGTGATGGAGTCAGAAGTGCGCCGCCGGACTTCGTGGCCCCGCTGCCCTTACTCATCACTTCCTTGCTAATTACTTTCGGGTCCAGCTTCGGCACCGTCGGCTGCACGACGGCGTCGAACGCCCAGTGCCCCGCATACTTCGCGCCCTCGGCCACCCAGCGACGGAACAGCTCCTTCTGGGCGGACGTGATTTCCTTGTGCGCGGACTGGGGCGGCATGAGGTCGTCGGCGTCCTTCGTGAAGAGGCGGGCGATGATGGCGGACTTCTCGGGCTTGCCGGGGACGATGGCGGGCTTGCCGGAGGTGCCGGCCTTCAGCGCTTCCTCGCGGAGGTCGAGGCGGAGCTTGCCCTTGCGCGCCTTGTCGTCGAAGCCGTGGCACTTGAAGCAGGTGTCCGACATGATGGGCCGGATGTCGCGATTGAAGTCCACCGGGACGGGCTTGGCAGAGAGTGCGGCGGCCTGGGCGGGGGGCGCGGCGAGCAGCAGCGAGACGAAAAACAGCACGGAGCAACCGGTCTTCAGGAGCATAAGGTGTGAATCTGTTTGGTAGACGCTGCTGGGATTGAACCAGCGACCCCTACCGTGTGAAGGTAATGCTCTACCACTGAGCTAAGCGTCCAGAAGCAGGCTGAGGGTAGTTGTGCAAAAAGGGAACGCAAGCAGGTTTTCCCGGGGCGATGGATTCTGAATCAGGGGATTGCCAAGTTGCGGTTCGTCCGTATTATCCCGCCGCGACCATAAAAATGCGACAGTTCAATACCATCGCGGCCAATGCTTTCATGGAACTGATTCGGCAGCCGATTTTTCTGCTGCTCACGACCTTGTCCTCCCTGTTCATCGTGTTCTTGGCGGCCGTTCCTTACTTCGCCATGGGCGAGGACGGCAAGATGGTGAAGGACAGCGCGCTGGCGGTAATGCTCATGATTGGTCTGTTCGTGGCGGTCCTGAGCGCGTCCTCGTCGGTGGCGCACGAGATTCGCACGGGGACGGCGCTGGCGGTGCTGGCCAAGCCGGTCGGTCGCGCGAAGTTCCTGCTGGCCAAATACTGCGGGCTTGCGGCGGCGCTGGTGGTGCTGGCCTACGTCAACACGCTGGCAACCCTGCTGGCGAGCCGCATGGCCTTCGATGCCTACGGCGAGGCGGACTTGGTTGGCACGGGAATATATTTCGGGGCCGTGGCTCTGGCTTACGTGCTGGCTGGGTTCACCAACTACTTTCTGCGCCGACCCTTCGTGTCGGACGCGGTGCTGTTCTTCACGGTGCTGACAACCGCCTCGTTCGTTGTGCTGGCCTTCTTCGTGGAGCTCACTCGGCCGGGTGGCGCGTTCGAGCCGGGCATGTATAAAGTGGACTGGCGGCTGCTGCCCGCGTGCGTGCTGGTGCTGCTGGCGCTGCTGCTCCTGGCAGGCTTGGCGCTGGCCTGCTCGACGCGCTACGACGTCGTGCCGACGCTGGTGATTTGCACAGGCTTATTTCTGCTCGGATTGATGAGCGACTACCTTTTCGGCAAGCGCGCGGAGGCGGGTTCGTGGTGGGCGACGGTGTTTCACACGGTCCTCCCGAACTGGCAGTTGTTCTGGCTGGCGGATGCGATTGAAGGCACCCGGTCGCACGCGATTGCGGGCGTTTGGGGCTACGTGGGCAAGGCCACCGGGTATGTGGTCGGCTATTTGGGCGCGTCGCTGGCCGTCGCGCTGATATTGTTTGAAGACCGTGAGCTGAGTTGATATGACGGAACGAAACTTGAAACCTACCGGGCTGGTCAACCTACTCATCGCCCTCGCCGCCGCCGGCTTAGGCACGTATATCGCGCGCTCGACGGCGTCCTACGCGGACGAAGTGGTCAGCGTCTTCCTGGGGCTGGGCTTCCTCGTCGCGCTGTTCAGCTATTTCCAGATGCGGATGGAGGCACGCGAGAAGCTGGAGAAGCTGGAGCTTGACGAGTTGGCCAAGTCGGCGCGCAGCACAACGCTCTTCGACGGCACGGACGCGGAAGCCTTCCCGGCCCGGCGTGCCCGCGAGCAGTTCGAGCGTTGGCTGGTGCCGGCGTTCTGCCTCGTGCTGCTGGTGCTGCAAGTGGCGGCGGCATGGTGGCTCGGCAAGCAGGTGCTCAATCCCGACGCGCGCGAGGTGCGCAACTCCCTGCCGATGATGGCGGCCTTCTTCGGCTTCCTCTTCTTCCTGCAATTCCTCCCGGGCCGCTACTCGGTCAACGTCGCGCGGCTGGAAGGCCAGCGGTTGCTGCAACCCGCAGGCAGTTACCTCCTGCTCGGCGCGTATCTGAGCCTGCTCGCCGCGGCGGGCATCGTGGCGATTCACTTCGGCCACTCGAAGGTGGACATCTTCATCGCCCGCGCCTTGTGCGTGATTCTCGCGCTCGCGGCGGTCGAAAACCTCTTCACGCTCATCCTCGAAATTTATCGTCCCCGCGTCCGCGGCCAAGCGGCGCGCGTCCTTTACGAGAGTCGCCTCGTCGGTCTGCTGGGCCAGCCCGAGAGCGTCTTCACCACCGCGGCGCACGCGCTGGACTACCAGTTCGGCTTCAAGGTCTCCGAGACGTGGTTCTTCCAGTTCCTGCAAAAAGCCTTTGTCTGGCTGCTGCTGATTCAGTCCGGCCTGCTGTGGCTTTCCACCAGCTTCGTCTTCATCGAGCCGGACGAGCAGGCGTTGCTGGAGCGCTGCGGCAAACCGGTCGGGACCACGGCGCTGAACCCCGGCTTCCATCTGAAGTGCCCGTGGCCGATTGACTCCGTGTATCGCTTCCAATCCCACCGCATTCAGACCTTCACCGTCGGCGTCGTGACCAAGGACGACGACCACGGCGGCGCGACAGCGGAGAACACGATTGTCTGGACCAAGAACCATTACAAAGAGGAGTTCAACCTGCCCGTCGCCAACAAAGAACAGGACAGCGCCTCGAACACCAACGCCGCCGGCGAGAAGTCCGCGCCGCCCGCCAATCTCATCACCGCCAGCGTTCCGGTGCAGTATCAAATCAAGGACATCGTTGCCTGGGCGCGTAACCACGCGAACCCGAACGAACTGCTGGAACGCATCGCGACCCGCGAAGTCGTCCGTCATCTCGTGAGTGTGGATTTCTTCGAGTTCATGTCCGTGGGCCGGAAGAAGTCCGCCGAGGCGCTCCGGGCGAACATCCAGAAGTCCGCCGATGACGCGCAGTTGGGCGTGAATATCCTCTTCGTCGGCTTGCAGGACGTGCACCCGCCGGTGAGCGTGGCCGAGGCGTTCGAGGCCGTCATCGGCGCACAGCAGACGCGCGAAGCGAAGACCCTTGCGGCCAAAGGCGAGGCGACTAAATCCACCGCGATGGCCGAGGGTGAGGCGCAAAAGGTGAAAGACACCGCAGCGGCCTTCGCGGTTCGGCGCGTTGCCGAGGCTGGCGCGATTGGCGCGCAGTTCGAGCATCAGATGGCTGCCTTCGACGCCGCGCCGACGGTTTATCCGCAGCGGATTTATTTGCAGACCTACGCCAAGGCCATTGCCAAGTCCCGCAAATACATCATCGCCACGACCAACGCGCAGGAGATGATTCAGCTCAACCTCGAAGACAAGATTCGCGAGGACCTCTTGAACTTGGAAATCCCCGCGAAGAAATAATCCACCTCGCCACTTTCTGACCCACTGACTATGCGCAACCCATTAACCTTCGTCGTCGGCCTCGTCATCCTCCTCATCTTTGGCTCCATCTCGTTCCTCTTTCAGGTGCGAGAGAGCGAGGTCGCCTTCCTCACCACCTTCGGCAAGGCGGACGAGGCGGTCATCAAGCCCGGCCTCCGCTTCAAGCTCCCGTG
>SIBB01000190.1 GCA_009695395.1 Pedosphaera sp.
AGCACCCACTCCGAGTTGGAGAAAGTCACGGCGACCGAGACCAGCACAGTTGTATTGAAAGTTGCTCATGCAGTGAAAAACGTCGCTCAAATGGACGGGCCGCACAGGGCCGAATTCAGCACCCACGTAGGTGACGACGTGACCGCTTGCCACTCACGCAATGATGTCCCGCACCACGCTGCCGTGGACATCGGTCAGCCGGAAGTCGCGTCCGGAGTAGCGGTAAGTCAACCGCTCGTGGTCGAGGCCGAGCAGGTGCAGGATGGTCGCGTGCAAGTCGTGGACGTGAACGGGGTTGTCCTGCGCGTGCATGCCGAACTCGTCGCTCGTGCCGTAAGTCATCCCGCCCTTCACGCCGCCGCCCGCGAGCAAGTAAGAGAACGCCGTGTGGTGATGATCGCGCCCGTGCTTGGCCTTTTCCTGCACTTGCGCATAGGGCGTGCGGCCGAACTCGCCGCCGAAGAGGACCAGTGTGTCGTCGAGCATTCCCCTGCTCTTCAGATCGCGGATGAGCGCGGCAGCGGCCTTGTCCGCGTCCACGCAAAGCTTCTTGTGGCCGTCGTCGTGGTTTGAGTGCGTGTCCCAGGGCTGGTTGCTACCGTTGCTGGTGTAGTAAATCGAGACGAAGCGCACGCCGTCCTCGACCAACCGCCGCGCCAGCAGGCACGACCGTGCGAACGCCGTCTCGCCATACATCGCGCGGATGTGAGCCGGCTCGCGCGAAATGTCGAAGGTCTCCAGCGCGCGCTTCTGCATCGCGAAGGCCGTCTCCATGGCCTTGATTTGGCCGTCGAGTTCGCCGTCGTTGCCACGCTGCTTGAGGTGCATCCGGTTCAACGCACCGAGCAGGTCGAGTTGCTCGCGCTGCTCCGCGTGCGAGAGCTTTGAGTTCTTGATGTTCGCCACGAGCTTGTCCACCTGCATGTTCTCCGTGACGACGCTAGTGGCCTGAAACTCGGCGGGCAGGAAGCTGTTGCTCCACAAGGCCGGGCCCACGACGATTTTCGGCGAGGGCCGCAGGACAACGTAGCCGGGCAGGTTCTCATTCTCCGTGCCCAGACCGTAAAGCGCCCACGAACCGAGCGACGGACGGATGGGCTGGAGGTTGCCAGTGTTCATCATCAGCAAGCCCGGCTCGTGATTCGGCACGTCGGTCTTCATCGAGCGGATGACACAGCAGTCGTCAATCACGCTGGCCAGATGCGGCAGGGATTCACTCACCTCGATGCCGCTGCGACCGTGCTTCGCGAAGGTCAGCGGCGACGGCACGAAGCCGGTGCCCTTGTAGTTCTTGTAGAGGTTGCCGGAAGGCTGCTTGCCCTCGTTCGTCTTGAGCGCGGGCTTCGGGTCAAACGTATCCACGTGCGATGGCCCGCCGTTGAGGAAGAGGAAAATGACCCGCTTGGCCTTGGGCGCGAAATGCGTCTGCCGCGACGTGCCCTCGGCGAAGGCGCGCGGGCCGAGCAAGCCCGACAAGCCCACCATGCCAAAGCCAGCGGCGGTGCGCTGAAGGATCTGGCGACGTGTGAATCCGGTCATGGGATCGAGGGTGAGTTTGGGTTTAGTCCACATACAACATCTCGTTCGCCATGAGCAGCGCCTGCGCGTATTGCTGCCAGCGCGGCACTTCACCAGACGCGGGCTTGCGCAAGAAGGCCAGCGCAGCAGAGGTCTCCGCGCTCTCGGGATTGCGACCGTAGAGGAGTTGATACGCGCGTTGGATGCTCGCGGCGTCGGACTCGCTCGCGTCCGTCGTCACCCGCTCGGCCAGCACCTTCGCGCGCTCCAGCATGAACGGGCTGTTCAGCATGAAAAGCTTCTGCGTCGGCGTGGTGGTGGCGGAGCGTTTCTCGGCGTGGACGTTCGCGTCCGGGTAATCGAACTGCATCAGCAGGTCGTTCAGCTTCAGCCGGCTGATGCGCGCGTGGACGGTGCGGCGCAGGTTCTTCGCGTCGTCGAGCTCCAGCGACTTGCCGCCAGACAGGTCCAACTCGCCCGTCACCGCCAGCACGCTGTCACGCCACTGCTCGATGGAGAGCCGGCGGCGGTTCATGCGCCAGAGCGACTCGTTCGCCACGTCGGCGGCGGACTTCTTCACGTCCTCACGCGAGCTTTGGCGATAGGTCGCCGAGAGCACCAACTCGCGCATGAGCGACTTCACGGACCAACCGCTCGCCATGAAGCGCACCGCGAGGTCGTCGAGCAACTCCGGGTGCGTGGGCGTCATGCCCGAGTGTCCGAAGTTGCTGGCCGTCGCGACGAGCGGCTTGCTGAAGAGCACGCCCCACGCGCGGTTGACCATCACGCGCGCGGTGAGCGGGTTGTCGCGGCTCGTGATGGCCTCGGCGAGTTCGCGGCGACCGCTGCCGTCGGCGAAAGGCTTCGGCTCGCCGGTCGAAAGCACTTTCAGAAAACTGCGCTCGGCCACCGCGCCCTTCAGCTCCGGGTTGCCACGCAGGAAGATGCTCAAGTTCTGCACCGGTCCTTCCTCGACCATGTGGACGGCGTCGGCGGGCATCTTGTCGGCCTGCACCTTGCCCTCGACGGTTTTGCCGTCGGCAGTCTTGTTGACCATCTTCACGCTCGCGAAGACCCCGGCCAGCGCGTAGTAGTCGCGCTGGGTGATGGGCTCGAACTTGTGGTCATGGCAGCGCGCGCACGCGACCGTGAGGCCGAGCGTCGCGCGCGTCACGGTGTCCACGCGGTCTTCCCATTCGTCGGCCATCACCTCGATGCGGCCGCGGTTGTAATACTTCGGGCCGAGACCGAGGAAGCCCAGCGCCGCCAAGTCACCGGGCTTCGCTGTCGGGAACTTGTCCGCCGCCAACTGAAACTGGATGAACTGGTCGTAAGGCAGGTCACGGTTGAACGCCCCCATCACCCACTCGCGGTAGAGGTGGGCGTTCGCGTAAAACATCGTCGAGTCGTTGCCAACCTGATGCGCCTGGTCCTCCGCGTATCGCGCCAGCGGCAACCACACACTGGCCATCCGCTCGCCGAAGCGCGGCGACGCCAGCAACCGCTCCGCGAGCTGCTCGTAAGCCTCCGCGCGCTTGTCGGCGACGAAAGCCGCGACCTCTTCAGGCGTCGCGGGCAGGCCGGTCAAATCCAGCGTCAATCGCCGAATCAACGTGCGCCGCTCGGCCTCGGGCGACGGCGAGAATTTCTTCTGCTCAAGTCGTGCGAGGATGAAGTAATCCACTGGCTGGCGAGGCCACTTGGAGTTCTTCACGGCGGGTTGGGGTTGCGCCTCTGGCGCTTTGAACGACCAGAATTGGCGCTCCTTACTCCAATCGATGGTATCGCCGGCCTTCTGGGCTGCCGCAGCCGCGTCTGCAGCGAAAGCCGACCTGCACGAGCTCAAAGGCATCACCACACCGACCCCAACGCAAATCACAGTGGCGATGCTGAGCGGGCGGAAGGATCTATGTGGGGGAGGGTTGTGCATTTGCTGCGGCTTGATTGACGAACGGGTTCTTCCAGCCAATCAGAGAATTCCTGTTCCGAAACTGAGGAAATCTTTAAGGGGCTTGAATAATTCCATTTGCGAAATGTCTTTCAGTTATGGAACTCGCATTGCGCCACCCGAGCACCAATGGATTTCGTCGCACCCGCGCCGCCAAAGGCTCGGAGACGGAATTGCAGGTGCCAGCCTTGGAGCGTGGTCTCGCAGTGCTGGAACTGGTTTCACGGCAGCCAGAGGGACTGACCCTGACGGAGATCAACGATACGTTGAAGCTCTCCTCGGCCTCGGGCTTCCGCATCGCCAATGCGCTGGAAGAACTCGGGTATGTCCAACGAGACGCCGCCACCAAACGGTTCCGACTCACGCACAAGCTCCTCCTCCTAGGACAGCCCCGCCCCGCCGGACGCAGCCTGGTCGCAGCGGCATTGGAGCCGATGCGCCGAGTGCTCCACGCGACGGGTGAAACCACACAGCTCTGTTGCCTTGCGGGGGAAGCGTGCGTCATTATCGAGCAACTGCCCTCGCTATATCCATTTAAGTATTTCGTGGATCTGGGTTCGCGCGCCCCGCTGCACTGTGCGGCACCCGGCAAGGCAATGCTCGCTTTCCAGCCTGCCTCCGACCTCGCGCGCTTGCTTGATCAAATGCGTCTGGAAAAGCACACGGAAAACACCCTCACCTCACGGAAAGCGCTTCTCGCGGACCTAGACCGGACGCGCACCTCGGGTTACGCCGTAGATCACGGCGAACACTTCGAGGCGATCCACTGCGTCGCCGCGCCCGTGCTGGATCGGCACGCTAACGCGGTAGCAGCGATTACGATTGCCGGGCCAAAAGAGCGGATTCCCAAGGAGCGCTTCGCCGAGCTGGGCAAAGTGATGATTGAAGCTGCAAGAGAAACGGCCCGCGAATTTACCAACTAGAAACACACCAACCCATGATAACAAAACTACGCATCCTCCTCGCCTCCGGCTTGCTCATGCTGGCCGCCGGCTGTCAAAAACCCGCTGATCCCATCAAACCGAGCAGCCCGACCCCGACGCCAAGCGCAAAGGGAACTATTGGCGTCTCGCTCCTCACACTCGACAACCCGTTCTTTAAGGTCATCGGCGACAACATCACCGCCGAGGGCAAGAAACGGGGCTACGAGACCATCGTTGTCAGCGGCGACAAAGACGTCGCGAAGCAGGGCAACCAGATCAAGGACTTCATCGTGAGGAAAGTCAGTGCCATCGTGTTGAGCCCGTGCGATTCAAAATCGATCATCCCGGTGATCCAGGAGGCCAATGCCGCCGGCATTCCGGTCTTCACCGTGGACATCCCCTGCAATGAACCGGGGGTCAAGATCGTGACTCAGATCGCCACCGATAATTTCGGCGGTGGGAAGGAAGCCGGGCGCGCGATGATCGAGGCTTTGGGTGAGGCGGGCGGCAAGATTGCGGTTCTTCACTTCAAGCAAGCGGAGTCTTGCCAGCTCCGCGTGAAGGGCTTCCGGGAGGTCATCGACGCGCATAATGCGAGCGGCAAGGCGAAGCTCACCGTCGTCACTGAATTGGAAAGTGGCGGCGCCAAGGATGTGGGATTCAAGGCCGCCGAAGACGCGCTGCAGGCGCACGCGGACCTGCGTGGCATCTTCGCCATCAACGACCCGGCAGCACTCGGCGCTCGGGCAGCACTCGAAAAGGCAGGCAAGACCCAGCAGGTGCTCATCATCGGCTTCGACGGCCAACCCGAAGGCAAACAGGCCATCAAGGACGGGAAGATTTACGCCGACCCGATTCAATTCCCCGACAAGATGGGCGTGCAGATTGTCGATGCGATCATCCGTCACTCGAAAGGCGAGACATTGCCGCCTCAAATTCTCATCCCCACGAGCCTCTACCGGAAGGCCGATGCGTTGAAGGACCCCGAGTTGAAGTAACCATGAGCGCAGCAAACTTTCTCCACGAACTCGTCGGCTCGATGTCGCAGGGCGCGGCGGGTAATCCCACTGTAGCCATGGTCGAAGCTGCCTTCGCTCATCACGGCCTGCACTGGCGCTACGTAAACATGGAAGTTCCTCCGACTGGCCTCACTGAGGCCGTGCGCGGTGCCAAAGCGATGGGCTTTCGGGGCTTCAATTGCAGTATCCCTCACAAGGTCGCCGTCATCCCGCTTCTCGACGGCCTCGGCGAATCCGCCTCGCTCATTGGTGCCGTCAACTGCGTGGTCCGACGCGGCGAGCAGCTCATCGGCGAGAACACCGACGGCAAAGGCTTCCTCAAATCGCTTCAGGAAATCTGTGACCCGCGCGGGAAAAACATCGTGATGTTCGGAGCTGGCGGCGCGGCGCGGGCGGTGGCGGTGGAAGTGGGGCTGGTCGGCGTGAAGCACATAACCGTCGTGAACCGCAACGAACCGCGCGGCCGCGAACTCGTGGAGACACTTCGCAACAAGGCAAAGCTCAACGCCGACCTCGTTGTCTGGCGTGGCGACTATGCCCTCCCAGCCGACACCGACATCGTCATCAACGCCACCTCCATCGGCCTCTACGACGGAAACGCTCGGCTCGAACTGCAGTTGGATTCACTCAAGCCAAACATGGTCGTAGCCGACGTGGTCTTCAGCCCGCCGCAGACGCGTCTGCTCCGCGATGCCGCCGCGCGCGGCTGCCGCACCCTCGACGGCCTCGGCATGCTCGTGAACCAAGGCGTCATCGGCGTGCAGTATTGGACCGGCGTGAACCCCGACCCCGCCGCGATGCGCCGTGCGTTGGAATCCGTGATGGGACTTTGAGTAAACACACGAACTATTTATGAAACACACCGCGTCACTTCTCGTCGTCGGGCTGGCCCTCGTCTTCTCCGTTCACGCCGGTCCCGGTGAGAAGACGCGCGCTGCGCATTCGCAGCCGAGTTGGATTCTCGCCACGCCGCAAGTCGAACTGTCCCTCACGCACCTCGGCGGACACATGGCCCCCGTCAGCTTCTACCGCGACTCTGCCAAGCCCGTGCAGCCCTACCACATCAGCCCGTGGCAGGGTGAGAAGCACGCCTACCCCGTGCCCGTGCTCGTGCCGTTGCGCGGTGACTTCTTCTGCCTGCCTTTCGGCGGAAATGGTGACGTGGTCAACGGCGAGAAGCACCCGCCCCACGGCGAAACCGCCGGCTCACTTTGGAAACACGTCACCACGAAGAAATCCGGCGACGTTACCACCCTCACCGCCACGCTGGAGACCAAAGTCCGCCCCGGCAAAGTGACCAAGGAACTTTCCCTCGTGGACGGACAGAACGTCGTTTACTCCCGACACCTCATCGAAGGCTTTGCCGGCAAGACGCCCCTCGGCCACCACGCCACGCTCGCGATGCCGGAGAAGGACGGCGCGTTCCGCATCGCCACGAGTCCGTTCAAGTTCGGCATGGTCGCTCCTGGCCTCTTCAGCGACCCGAAGCAGGCCGAATATCAGGCGCTTCAAATCGGTGCGCGTTTCACTGATCTCCACAAAGTGCC
>SIBB01000191.1 GCA_009695395.1 Pedosphaera sp.
CGACTCCTCCGCCCACGTCCAGCGCGCCGCTGCGGACGCCCTCGCCGCAAACCCCCACCCCGACAACCTCCCACCGCTCCTCGCCTTGCAGAAACGCGTCCCCGCCGAAGACACCCACCTCACCCACGTCGTGCGCCTCGCCCTCCGCGAACAGCTTCGATTGCCCGGCGCATTCGCGAAGCTCTCCGGCGAGACGCTCCCGCTCGCCGACGCCCGCGCCTTCGCCGCCGTCGCCACGAGCCTCACCAACGCCGAGGCTGCCACCTTCCTCGTCCGCCACGTCGAGGCGCACACCGAACCCGCCGATGTCCTCGCTCGCTACGTCACGCACGCCGCCCGCTACGCGCCCGATGCTGACTTGCCGAAACTCGCCAGCCTGGGCCGCAAGCAATTCGCCACCGACCTCGACACGCAGGCCGCGCTCTTCAAGGCGATGCAAGATGGCCTCGTCTCGCGCGGAGGCATGCTGCCGCCGGACTTGCGCGCGTGGGGCACAGCTCTCGCCGGGCAGTTGCTGAGCAGCAGCGCCTCGCAAGCGACGTGGGCCTACGTGCCCTTGAACCCCGACAAGCCCGGCCGCAACCCCTTCGCCTTCGAGGACCGCACCAGCGCCGATGGCCAGCAGACCCGCCTCATGTCCAGCCTCCCACACGGCGAGAACCTGACCGGCATCCTGCGCTCCCCGGTCTTCGCCCTGCCCAAGCAACTCTCCTTCTACCTCTGCGGCCACGACAGCCCCCCGGGCCAGCCCGCCGGGAAGAAAAACTTCGTGCGCCTCCTGGAAGCCGAAACCAAAACGGTATTGCGTGAGGCCAAGGTGCCCCGGAATGACATCGCGCAGAAGATTACCTGGGACGTGGCCGACGTGGCCGGGAAGCGGGCCGTCATTGAGGTGACGGATCGCGACGACGGGAAGACCTACGCTTGGCTGGCCTTCGGGGGGTTCGTCCCGGCCTTGCCGGAGCTGGTCTTGGGCGAAGTCCAGTCCCTCGCCCGCCGCCAGCAGACGGGCGCGGACCTCGCCCGCTCTCTCAAGCTAGCGACGCTGGAGCCCGCGGTGGCCAAGCTCTTCACCGAGACGACGGACGTCGCCACCCGCGCCGCCGCCGGTCGCGCGTGGCTGGTCCTCAATGCCCCCGCCGCCCTCCCGCGCGTGGAACCGCTCGTGCGCGATGCGGCCCAGCCGGAGACCTTGCGCGCGGAACTCGCGGCGCAGCTCGGCGAGGCGGCGGAGGCGCGCGGCTTGGCCGTGGTCGTGGCCGCGCTGACGAATGCGCCGACGCGCCTGCAGACGAGGTTTGCCACCGCGCTGGTGAGCACGGCGGCTGGCGCGGAGCAGTTGCTCGCCGCTGCCGAGTCGGGGCGCATCGCCGCGCGGCTCTTGCAGGACCGCACCTTGACCGATCGCCTCCGCGCCAGCCCTGCCCGGGAGGCCTCGGCACGCTTGGCCGCGCTGGTGAAGAACCTCCCCGCCGCCGACGTGCTGCTGCACAAGATGATTGAAGCCAAGCGCGCCGGGTTCGATGCCAAGCAAGCCAATGCGGCGCGCGGGGCGGAAGTCTTCACCAAGGCGTGCGTCGCCTGTCACCAACTGGAGGGCAAGGGCGCGCTCGTCGGCCCGCAGTTAGATGGCATCGGCGGACGCGGGCTGGAGCGGCTGCTCGAAGACGTGCTGGACCCGAACCGGAATGTGGACAAGGCCTTCCGCACGACGGTCTTTGTGCTCCAGGACGGCGAGACCGTCAGCGGGCTGATGCGCCGCGAGGAAGGCGGCGCGTTCATCTACGCCTTGGCAAATGGTCAGGAGGCCCGCGTGGCGAAGGTGGACGTGAAAGAGCGCCGCGAGACGGAGACGTCCCTGATGCCCGCGAATTTCATCGAGGCGCTCACGCCGACGGAGCTGAACGACCTGCTGGCGTTCCTGCTAGGCAAGTCGGGGAAGTGAGCGAGCTGAAGCAAACCCAAAACCCAAAGGGCGCGGTCGCAAAGACACTCAGCATTGCTGAGGTTCCGAAAAACTCACCGGCAGTTCACCACTGCCGTCTTCACCGTCTTCTGCCCGGCCAGCTTCATCGGCGGCGTGGCGCCATTGCTCTTCGGCAGGTTGAGCAGCCGCTGCGCTTCGGTGAGGAGGAACTTCGGCTCCATGAACGGCTGGAAACTAATGTCCTGCCAGCGGATGAGGCCCTCGCCATCTATCAGGAACGTGCCGTGCAGCGGCTGGCTCTCAAAGTCGTCGTGCGCGCGGAAAGCCTTGAAGGTTTTCAGCCCGGAATCCGAGAGCAGCGGGATGGGGAAGCCTCCGTTGTATTTCGCTTTCTCCACTGTGAAATTCAGGCCCGCGACGGTGTCGGTGCTCACAGCCACGATCGAGATGCCCGCCTTCTTGAACGCCTCAGCCTCCGGCGCGAAGGCGACAAGCTGCTCGATGCAGTGCGCGCAGCCCGCGCCGAGGTAGAAGATGACGACAACCGGCTTGCCCCGGAACTGGCGGAGCGAAACTTTTTTTCCGTCGCCGTCGGGCAGTGAGAAGTCCGGCGCGGCGGAGGGCTGCCAGCGGAACGGCCCGAGCGACGCGAGGCTGGGGCGCTTGCCGAAGTCCGACGCGCGCGTCAGCGGCGGACGCCAGTCGGCGGCGAGTTTCAAATCCTTCGCCACAGGCGCGAGGCGACGGAAGACGGGCGCGTCGAGGTCCGCGTCGGCGCTCAACTCGCGCAGCTTATAGAACGCGTCGTAGGCTTCCTTGAACTTGCCGCTCCGGTAGGCGAGGTCCACATAGTTCGCGAGCGGCTGCACCTGCTGCTCGCCGGACTTCATCGCTTCCTGCGCGAGCTGCTCGGCTTTGACCTTGTCACCAGCGGCGAAGTGGAGGCGGGCAAGACGGTCTTTGGGGATGCTGGTGGCTTTGGCCAACTGCTCCTTCGCGACGGCGAGCTGGCCTTCCTTCAACGCCACGAGAATGCGCAGTTCGGCAACGGCTCCCGCGATGGAATTGGTGCTCGCGGTGGCGAGCAACGCGGCCCCGCCGCCGTAGCCACCAGCAGGCGCGCTTTTCTTCGTGTCGGACTTCGGGGCGGAGACGGGAGCGGCGGGCGAGTTGGTGGGTGCGCGGACACTTACGTCCGCAATCGGCTTGGCGGGCGTGGAGGAAGCTGCGGACGTGGGCGTCCGCGCTTCAGTCGGAGGCGCATTCGTCGAAGGCTTCGTGTCCACAACAGGCTTCGCTGCCGGGGCATTCGTCGAAGGCTTGGGTGTGACTTTCTTCGCGAGCACTTCGAGCGCGGCGATCTGGTTTTTGCCAGCCGTGATGTCGCCCGTGTGCAACGCCGCGAGGCCGAGCGCATGGAAGCGGCGAGCCTCGTGATCGTTGTTGTCCGTGCCCTGGAGATAGACCGAGCCGCCGAGCGCGAGAAGTTCATCCCAGAGTTCGTAGCGCACGAGGGCCTCGAGGAGGCGCTGGTAGCCATAGGTCGAGCTGCCCTTGGAAAGCGTGTTGAACTTCGGGTGGCGCGGCAGCTCGATCATGTTCTTCGCCAAGTCCACTGAGCGACGCACGGCCCCGATGTGGTTGAGGTCGCGGACGAGCCACTCGTTGTTGTGCGCGAAGTTGTGGATTTGGTCCGGCAGGACCGAGTTCCCCATCATGTAAGCGTGGTCCACGCGGGCGCTGGCTTCCTGTTGCCACGCGGCATCGGAGTAGCGCTTCAGGGCGGAGTAAGTGTGCCCGCTCATGTGCCACATGTGCGCGATGCCGGGCGCGGACGCACCGTCGTTCGCGGCGGAGACGAGCGCGTTGGTCGCGCGCGCGCCTTCGTCCCAAAGATGGATGCGATAGTGGTTCGCCGGGTGAAGCGGGTTCGCGGCGAGGATGGCATCGAGCAGCACATCCACGTTCTTCTTGTCGCCGTAGGGGACTTTGCCGTTGTCCTGCCACATCAACACGGCGAGGTAGGCCTTCGCCTCAAGGTCAGCCGGATAGTCCTTCACGATCTTCTGGAGGGCGGCCTGATATGCCTTCCGGCGCTCCTTGTCGTCCTTCTTCTCGTCGCGGTAAAAAGTTGCGAGAGCGCTGATCCACTGCTGTTCGCGCGGGCTGACGCCGGCCTTGTATTTCTCGGCTGTCTGAATGAACTCCTTGGCACGCTTGGCGTTGTTCACGTTCGCCATCGCCATGCCCCAGTAGGCCGTGGCGCAGAAGGGATCGAGCGCGGCGACCTGCCTGAACGACCGTTCCGACTCGAAGTAGAAGAAGCCGTGGAGCTGGCCGATGCCCTGGTTGAAAAACGCCTGCGCCTGCGGAGCCTTCGTGGTGATCGGGAATTGCACGTTGCTCATGCCGGGCATGAGGTGGGCCTTCTGGCGAGGACCCTCATTGTAGGCGTCGCCGTGCTGGGACTGGCCGGCGGGCGTGTCGTGGTCCGCGCGGGCGGCGAGCGTAAACGCAAGGCAGGCGGCGAGGAGTGGAAGGCGGCGGCGGTTCATTTGGTTAAGCGCGGACGGCCCGGCAATCCGGACCATTCAGCGAGTGTCCGAATATGCGCCTCGGGATGCGCCTGCGGCAAGCCTCAGAACAAAAGTCGTGGGGCGTAGGTGTCGGAGATCAGGCAGATTTGGCCGTTGTAGCCGTATCACTTGCCGTCGGCGGGATATTTGATCGAGTTGAGATTCTTCACTTCAGCGCCAGTTCGCGCACGGTGAAGCCCAGCACCAGCATCTGCACGGCGGCTCCCCGGATTGCCCCGCGCCTGCGCCCGCCAGAGCACGAGTATGACTAGAGGGAGTCCTGCTCACCGGGATTCTGTCACGCGACCGGCTTCCATGCGAAACATCACATCCGCCAGTTGCGCCGCCTCGTGCCGGCTGTGTGTGATGTGCAGCGCGGTGAGGCCGAGGTCCCGTTGCACGCGCTTGAGCAGGGCCGCCAGCTCATCGCGCAACTCCTCGTCCAGCGCGGAGAGCGGCTCATCCAGCAGCAGCACACTCGGCTTCGCGGCCAGCGCACGACCGAGCGCCACGCGTTGACGCTCGCCGCCGGAGAGGTGCTGCGGGAACCGGTCCAGCAGGTGCGCGACGCCGAGGTGTTCGCCGAGTTCCTTCACCCGCGCGACAATCTCCACTTCTGGCCGCCGTCGGATGGCGAGCGCGAAGCCGATCTGCTCCCGCACGGTCATCGTCGGGAACATCGCCCCATCCTGCGGCACATAGCCGATGCCGCGCTCGCCCGGCGGCAGGCCCGTCACATCGCGCTCACCGATGAGGACGCGCCCGCCCGACGGCTGTCGCAGCCCGCAGAGGATTTCCAGCAACGTCGTCTTGCCGCAGCCGGTCCGGCCCATGAGCACAGCGTAGCTCCCCGTCGGCACGGAGAAGGAGACGCCCTCCAGCCGGAAGGTGCCTGCGTGCCACGAGAGGTTGTCGAAGCGAATTCCCGCTGACGACTGACCGCTGACTGCTGACGGCTCGCTCATACTTCCTCCCCCACCCATTTCACCGCCGCGAGCACGAGCATCGCGCAGACCACCATCAGCAGGCTCACGGCCACGGCGGCTTCGAGATTGCCCACGCTGAGTTCGAGCCAGACCGTCGTGGGCAGCACCTCTGTCTTCATCCGCGTCGCGCCGGCGAAGACGAGGATGGGGCCAAACTCGCCCAGGCTCCGCGCCCACGCCACGCTTGCAGCGGCGAACATCCCTCGCCGCGCGGCGGGCAGCGTCACGAGCCAGACGGCTTGCGCCCGCGTGCAACCCAGCGTCATCGCCACGTCCTCGGGCCGTGCGGACAAGTGGTCGAACGTGTGCCGCATCGTCCGCACCGCGAAGGCCGCGCCGATGGTGAACTGCGCCAGCACCACGCCGAACACGGTGTAGGTGAACGGCACGAAGCCTTCGACGAACTGCCCGAACGGCGTCTGGAACAGAATCAGCAGGCACAACCCCATGACCATCGGCGGCAGCACGATGGGTATGTCCAGCGCGGCTTCGAGCCAGTGCTTGCCCGGGAAGCGCGCCCGCGCGAGCAGGTATCCTACGGGCACCGCCAGCAGCAGCGCGAGCAGCGCCGTGATGGTGCAGGTGATGAGGCTGAGGACAATCGAGTGCTGGATTTCCCGTTTGCCCAGCGCCTTCAGCAGATCCTCCGGTGAGCTGTAACTCGCCGTCGCGGTCAGCATCGCCACGAGGAAGAGCAGATACAGCCCCGCGACCACGCCAAGCGACACCCAGAAAGGAGACAGGCGTTGTCGAGGCGATGACATCACCGCGAAGCTCAAAGTTCACCGGGCAAAGCTCAAGAGAAAAGGGGACGTCCATTTCCGCCCGCTGCGGAAAGTTGGCTTGCCCCGGCCACATAGATCGCATACTTGCCTGTGCGTTTTTAGCATGGCGATCTGAATCAGGCAACGTGAGCAACCCAACCAAACCAGTGCGGCTCCGCATCCTCGGCTGCGGCGCGGAAGGCACGCGGCAATGGCTGGAGTTCGCACGGCTTACCCCGGCACGCTGACGGCGCACCGGCTTGATAATTTTCTAGTCATGAGCAACCCGTTGCCGCCGTTGGAATCGGAGAGCAAAGCTTGGGAAGCACTCCGCGCTTTCGCCATCAGCGACCGCAGCCGGGGGGAGGATTATTACCGCAAAGGGCGCGTGCTCGGCCTGAGTTGCAGGGAAACCGGCACGCATTACCAGGCCGATGTCGAGGGCACGATGGTGTATGAGGTGAACTGGGAACTTGTGGATGGGGAATGGCTGGATGCCTGCACGTGCCCGCTCGAAGCAGGCTGCAAACACAGCTACGCCGCGCTCAAGGCGCTGCTCCTCAGCCCCACCAGCACGGAACGCGGAGTCGTGACTGCGGCGGGCGCACCCAAGCCTGCCACCAAGCCCGCGGATCCCGTCAGCCCACTCGCCGAGCAACTCCGCGCTGCCGTGGGCCGCGAGCTGACGCGGGATGAAA